>DASRSD010000176.1 GCA_035656635.1 Pirellulales bacterium | reverse complement strand
TGCTCCGCGATGGTGCCCAGCGAACCACCGACAAACTTTGGCAACTCTGCGGCAAAGTACTCGATCTATTCACCGAAAGCGAATGCCGCAACTACCTCCAACACTGTGGATACCGCTACAATTAACCGACGACGGCACTAGACACTCGACTTGAGAAAAACAATCGCTTTGGTGGACATAGATCGCAACTTCGCGTCAGCGTCATTCACAATACGGTTCGTATCACGATTTATTTGAAGGTCGTCAGCGAATGAACGCTGATTTCCGTTAAATAGGAACGACGATTGTCACAAATCTGCTACTGAGTCGTTGAACTGGCCATCATCGTCATGCTCCAATACGCATTGAGGCAATGGGTTGGGCATAATCGCCTCCAGATTCGATCCCCGCAGCCCTTGCCCCACGGGCTTCTCAATCGATTTTTGAGCCTCGGCGCCGATCCCCGCCGCCTAATGCAAAACGCTGTCCCCTGGCTGCCAAGGGCTTCGGATTGGTTGCCCATTGCATGATACAGTCGCGAATAGGAAAATGAATCGCCCTAGCACAAAACAGGGTTGGCAGTCACGGTGGGAATCGAGTCAGGCCGATTGGCAGTCATGAGAATTGGCGTGAGTACCTGCGATGGCTTTGGACGTCAGTACGACCGACTGCAATGAGGCGACAGGTGATCGTCCGAACGCTGATCGGGCGATGCTTGCCGCCATCGAAAACGCCGCTTGCGCAGCAGGGATCGGAAAGAATCTGCGAAATCTCTTGCGCGATATTGCCGCGCAGTTCGTGCCGCCGCCTCGCCTTACACTCCGCTCGTTGACTTCGTGGTCGGTGACCGTCGGCGCTGCGACGCCTGTCACCTCATTTTCTTCGAGCGCTGCCCAGGCGCCCTTCGATTCGGACAGCTTGCTACGCGCAGAATTCTTCGTGAAGGTCTTACCACGATCTCGCCGGGCAAAGCTCATTTCCTTGTTGTTGAACAATCGACACCCAGGCGTGGCGGCGTTTTGCCGCTGGCTTAAAGGGGGCGTCAACAACCTCGTTCCATGCACGGCACGCTACTTTGAAGCTTGTCGCCATGCCATGCCCTCGCTGGAAAGCGCCTTAGGCGAAAGCGCCGAATCACTGCTTGGAAGCGAGGTTCTCGGCCACCTTGAAGTCATTCATCGATATTTGCAGCATCGACTTGCTCCCTCGGCGCCGGCAAACCACACGGAAACGGGAGAGGCGAAGCTCGCCATCGTTGATGAGGGGAAACTGTTCCAAGATTTGAAACAGGACCCCCGCTTTGCTGACTTCATCAATGAAATGCCGCGCTTGCTGGCCGATGCGTCGCTGGCGGTGTATCGCGCCCTGGTCTCAACACTTCCCAACCCTTCTGTAAAACACCGTCTGATGCTGGCCGCCGACCAGGATGCAGGCGAGATACGACAGTTCTTGCACCTGCTATGCTGCCAAATGCAAATGGTGGCCGAATTCACCGTTAGCTTCGTAAGCGCTCCGGCCACTGAGCTTGAGATAAGCTGTCTGGGGCGCGTTCTGCAATCAGCGGGAAAGGCGCTCTACTTGGCATTCCTGCAACGGCGCTTTCCAGCGCTGCTCACCCCTCTACGGGCCGACGAGGCGGCCTTTGAAGAAATCGAGGAAGATTATTCGTGCCTGCATAGAATCCTTGACGATGCTGGGCGGCGCCTTCAGGATTCTGCCATTCTTCCAGGCGCTCCTGCATGGCTAGCGCGGTGCCGGATCGTGTCGGCCGAGCTCATCCAGCGCCTGACAACGTTTACCACCTGGCTGGAAAAGATGATCGAAGCCGCCGGTGGGTTTGATTTCACCTCAGACGTTTTGCGCGAACAGGCAATCGCCAAGCGGTCGCTCGATGTGCAGCCGTGGCTCGAAGCCACGAGCGTCGTGTGCGGGGCCGATACCATCGAGACGTGCCGTTCAAAAAGCGTGGCCAGAGTTGGTCACGATATTCTGAATCTCTATCGGCTGTTTGCAGCCGATGACGAAGACGTATTCAATTCGCTGATCGAAGGTTGCTCGTGTCGGCATGATCCAAACGGCGATAGCGTTTCCGATCATTGTAATTTCATTTCGCCGGCTGAAGTGGTGGGAGAAAATCACCCACTCTCGCTCGCCACTCCGCGGATCGCGCTGTTGGGCGTTGTGGTTCACGCCGCCGCTTGTGACGTGCAGCGGCGGAGCGACTGGCTGGAGACAGCACAAATCACCGGCACACCGCTTCGGACGGTCCTATTTGCCGATGATGATGCCGGTCAGACTGTCGCTTTCAACCTTTTTTCACTGAGCGACGTGAACAAACTGAAAACGACTGTGCAGCTTATGCCCATGATGTCGAAGTACGAACACATTTACGACGCATTATGGGCCATTCATTACGAGTTGCCGCAAGATGCTGCGGGGAATCCGCTTCCGCCGGAACAGTTTTTCATGGAAATCCTGCACGAAGACGATGATGATCGCGATGACGACGATAAAGCGCCTACGCCCGTACCTGGGATCGAACGGACTGTTTTCGTCGAACGATCCTAGAGATGACGCCTAAATAAGCTTCGTCTGCACGCTAAGCTGCACGGAATCCTTAAAAAATAAACCGTTCTGTGCAAAATATGAAAAGCGTAAGTGGTTGATCCGAGTGGTTTTGCGAGATGGCTCCTAGACGCGTGATTCGATTAGTTCTAACACCCATTGGTCAGCCATCAGGTAGTTGGCATCGGAGGCGGCGTGAATCAAGACTCCAGTTTGCACGGACCATCGGGACTCCCTTGCAACCTCCCGAGTCACTAAAATGATCCGGCTCAGGGTGATAGCGCATCAACATTGACGATTATCGCTATGGCGTTCCTGACCAAGTGTTAGGGTGAGAATTGCGGTCCTGACAGTGGGCGAAAACCTTGGCCAGGCTTCGACGAGGGCAAGAAGGTCGTTGTCACAGATGGAAACAACCACGGGATTTGTGCCGCTGCCAGATAAGTTTTGAGCCACAAATGAAGGAACGGTTGGTGGTTCGAGTCCTGCCGGGGTACTGGAGGCCCAAGGCGCTCCGCTAGCGCATCGCGGCTAAACACTGCCGGGTATTTTGCCTATTTGCAGCTGCAATAAGGTTATATTTGCGTGGCCTAAAAAGGCACTTTCGCCGCATTCAAGTGGCCTGTAAACTGATTCGATACTAAGTCGCCCTCTGCGGCACACACTATTTCTGCTAACCGCCCCCGTATTTTGTTGATCTATGACTGTCGATTCGCACGCTGCGTCGCCTTCGCCAGAATCTGAAGGCGTTTCTCCAACCCATTCTGAAGCTACGCCGATTCCTGACGCGACGGCTGCTGCCACCGAAAATCAATCGGCGGCGGGAAGTAGCAGTGAAGTTGCTGCGGCAACATCGGGCGAAGAGTCCGCCGAAGCCTCGAAGCCGCGCATCAAAATCGGCACGCAGCGGCCCGGCGTGGCCGTGCCCCGGGTTGAGCCGCGGGCCAAAGTGGCTTTTCGTACGCCAGTAGGACAAAGTCCAGCGACCCAGCGCCCGCCGTCGCACGAGCAATATCCCGCTCGCCCTGTATCGCCGAAGCCTGCCGGTGGGCAAACGCGCGCCAAAGCGGAGGCCGCGGAAGCAGGAGAGGCAGCTCCGGCGCCCAAGCTCAAGGTCGCGCCGAAAAAATCGAAGTTCGAAATTCATTCCATGCCGGTCGAAAAAGTCGAACTACCCAATTTGCGGGCCGAGCTTTCGCCCGATTTGGAAGCGGAGCTGCAAGCGGCGCTCGGCGAGCAATCGCTGGAGGAACTGATCGCCGCCGAAACGGGTTCTGCCGCCGGCGCTGTGGCGGGCGAGCCGCTGGAATCGGAATCGCGACACACAGGACACGTAGCGCGGATTTTTCGCGACAACGTGTTTGTCGAGCTCGGCGGCCGCAATCAAGGCGTGCTGACACTGCATACCTTGGCACAAGAACCGAATGTTGGCGATGCACTGGAAGTTGTCGTCAACCGTTTCAATGCGGACGACGGCTTGTACGAGCTCACGCCGGTGGGAGCCAGCGTGCAGGTGGGAGATTGGACCGACATTGCCGAGGGAATTACGGTGGAAGCTCGCATTACCGGCCACAACAAAGGCGGACTGGAATGCGAAGTGAACAAAATTCGCGGTTTCATTCCGGCCGGGCAAATTTCTATTTACCGCGTGGAAAACTTTGAAGAGTTTGTGGGGCAAACTTTGCAGTGCGTGGTGGTGGAAGCGAATCAGGATCGGCGGAATTTGGTGCTTAGCCGCCGCGCCGTTTTGGAGCGCGATCAGGAAGCAGCCAAGCAACAACTTCTCGCGCAGTTGGAAGTGGGCCAGGTGCGCGAAGGCACCGTGCGCAACATTCGCGATTTCGGCGCCTTCGTCGATTTGGGCGGCATCGACGGGATGATTCACGTCAGCCAAATGAGTTGGGATCGCGTCAAGCATCCCAGCGAAGTGCTTACCGTCGGCCAAAAAGTGAAAGTGAAAATTCAGAAGCTCGACCCCGAGACACACAAAATCAGCCTGGCTTATCGCGATTTGTTCGAAAGCCCGTGGGCCAAAGTGCCGGCCAAATATACGGTCACCAGCAAAATCACCGGCACGGTGTCGCGGATTATGGATTTCGGCGCGTTTGTGAAACTGGAGCCGGGGGTGGAAGGGTTGGTGCACATTTCGGAATTGTCCTACAAGCGCGTGCATCGCGTGGCCGATGTGGTGCAGGAAGGGCAGCAAGTGGAAGCGAAAGTGCTGTCGGTCGATGCGGAAAATCAGCGGATTAGTTTGTCGATCAAAGTGCTCGGCCCGCCGCCGGAGCCGCCGCAGCAAAAGAAAGCGGATTCTGGCGCGGGTGAATCTTCCACTGCCGCAGATGATTCTCCCGCCGCGCCACCCAAGAAAAAACTGCGCAAAGTGCCCCTGCAAGGCGGACTGGGCCGCTCGCCGATGGGCGATAAATTCGGCCTGAAGTGGTAGCAGTTTCTGGCGTACTGCTAATCGCGGCGTTAACCGCTCTTGACCCGCCCGGCCAAATTGTGATTCGATTGATCGCCTGGGCAAGGCCCGAGCCTATGTCTATGCCGCAAATGCGTTTGCGCCCGTAGAAAACGGATTGTCTCCACTTAGCGGCTAAGTCTTTGTGACGCCAGCAGTTCGCGTTGGCTACTCATATTCGTACCAGGTGCAAGGAAGCGCTGCGAGCAGGGCTCTGGACCAGTTGCTCGTCGTAGGATTGATTGTGATCGATGTTCATCAATACACCGACGAGCAATTGGCGGCAGAAGCGGCCCGCGAAGGGTCCGATGGCCCCGCCTTTGTGGAACTGGTGGAGCGTTTCCGCCAGCGGGTGTGGCATATTTGTTTTCGCTTGCTAGGAAACGAACACGATGCCAGCGACGCCGCACAGGAAGTTTTCGTGCGGTTGTTTTTGCATCGCGCCAAGTTCGAGGGCCGCTCCAAGTACAGCACCTGGGTCCACGGCATTGCGATTCGCACTTGCCTGACATTGCGGCGTGGCCGTGGCCGCCGTCAACGGCACGAAAGCATTACCAGCGATGAAACCATCGAAGCGCATTCGCCCGGCACGCCGGCGCCGACGGAAGGGTTATCGCTCGACCTGTTGCAAATGCTCGATATTTTAAGCGAAGAAGATCGTGCTTTGCTGATCCTGAAATATGCGGAAAATTACAGCCACGAGGAACTGGCGGAAATTTTTGGACTAAGCGTGAGCGCCTGCAAAATGCGAATCAGCCGCGCACGAGAAAAAATTCAAGATCAATTCGGAGAAAAGACGGAAGGCAAACAACCAAAGCCGCAAGCAGAAGAAACGGAAAACCAATAACCATCGTCCGAGCCGGGCTATTCCCAGCCCGGTGTGCGGCAAATGGAAACGACAAATAAGATTATGCAAACACCGGTGTGAGGACACACCGGCTCAGTAATATCAACCATCACAAACCATCCGATATACCACCAACGGATCATCACATGTCAACCGATTTACTTGAACGTCTGGCGGAACTGCCGGTCCCCCCGCCGCCGCCGCCAAAAACCTTCGATCGGGCGGTTCACCAGCGGATTAACAGCCGGCTGATCGTAGGCCAAATTCTCGATTTGCTGTTTCGCGGCTTTGGATACGCCGTGTTGCAGTTTGCGAAAGTGACACTAAGTGCTTTGCAGTTCACATTTACGGGAAAATTGCCGGACAACAAACACGATCGGGGCCAACCCCCGGTGTGACGCCGCGGCTTTCCTCGGCAACGCAGTTTGTTAGAAGCCGACCGCATGAGGCCAGCACAAGTAGTGCGGCAACACAAAGGCTGTGCGGGCGGCCCGAACAAAACATAAGCACTTCCCTTCAGCGAATTACTCACGCTGTTTCGATTCAACACATGTGCTTCGCAGAACGGAGGCTGCGGAGAAAAAGTATTAGCCCGATTCACTTTCCTTCACCTCGGCCGCACACTAGCGGCCACAGTTCAGTCGTAAACGACTGAAAGGAGCAGACTGTATGTTTTCGATTTTGGCAGACGTTCCCACGACTACGAATGTAGGCGACACGCTCACCAAAACAGGCCAGGAAGCCGGCACTGCCTTGCGAGCCAGCTTTGAAAATGCTTGGGCGCAAATTGTCGATTACACGCCCCGCGTGTTAGCGGCCATTGTGGTGCTGGTGGTTGGTTATTTTATCGCCAAGTTGGTGGCCCACGCCGTCACGTTGTTGTGCGAACGGGCCGGCTTGCAACGAGCCGCCGAACGCAGCGGATTGTGGGAATCGATGACCCACATGAACATTAAGCGGAATGTCCCCGCCATCGTCGGCACAATTGTGTTCTGGGGATTGATGCTGGTGTTCTTGATGGCCGGTTTCAACATTCTGAAAATCACTTCGGTTTCCGATTCAATTAGCCAGGTTGTGGCGTACATTCCCAACTTACTGGTCGCCACCGTGATGGTGGTCGTAGGCTTGCTGGTCGCCGGCTTCCTGCGAGGCGTCATCGCCACTAGCGCCGATCGGGTGGGAATCAGCTATGCCGATCATCTGGCCAACGGCTGTTATTACATCATGGCCCTGATGGTCTTCATGGCAGCGTTCGATCAGCTCCACATTCATTTCGAGTTGCTGAATTACGCCATCCTGATTGTGTTCGGCGGCTTGGCCCTGGGCTTTGGCCTGGCGCTGGGTTTGGGCGGGCGCGATACGATGGCCGGCATTTTGGCCGGTTATTATGTGCGACAACGGCTGCAGGCCGGCGACCGCGTGACCGTGGGTCACCTGGAAGGCACCGTGCGTGAAGTCGGCCCGGTAGCCACCGTGATCGAAACCGAAGAGGCAGGCATGTTGAATCGCCACAGTGTTCCTAATTCAAAAATGCTGAACGAGGCCGTGCGGTAACGCCGGGGTGATTCCAGCCGGCAATAAAATGGCCGGTGCAAAATCACGCCTCGTTTAGCGACAAGTAACCGTCGCTAAGGCGGAAAGCGACAACGGCCCTGGAGTTCTTTATGGATTCCCAGGGCCGAGTTTTTTGAATGACCAAGACCAGGAACGAAGATAGGTCATTTTCGTTGTCATTTTCCGCTGAACTGCCGCCAGAAATAATATGTGGCTAGCGAAAAGCCAATCACCACGACTATCCGCCGCACAATGGTGCGGTCGATTTTCTGCGCCAGCGTGGCTCCTAAAAAGCCGCCGATAATGGAACAGACAATCATCGGCCCGGCCAGCGACCAATCGATTTGCCCCTTCGTCAAAAACACCAGCACGGCCATAATGTTGATGGCAAACGCCAGGCAGTTTTTCAGGCCGTTCATCACGTGGATGTCGGCCAGGCCCATGAGCCCTAGCGAGCTCAGCATCAGAATGCCGATCCCAGCGCCGAAGTAGCCGCCGTAAATGGCCACAAAAAATTGGAACACCACAATTGCGGCCACGGTGCCGCCATGCGGCTGGGCGTGCGGCGCACCCACGCCGGTCCAGCGGGCAATTTGCGGCTGCAGCACGAACAGCACCGCCGCGGTCAAAATCAGCCAGGGCACCAGCGCACTGAACTGATCCGGAAAAGTAACGACGAGCAATCCGCCGATGAGCCCACCCAGCAAACTCGGTGGCAACAGCCACTTGAGCCACTGCTGCGAGTGCTTCAATTGCCGACGATAACCCCAAGCGGCGGCAAAAATGCCGGGGATCAAGGCCATCGTGCTGGTTTGATTGGCGACCACGGCCGCCGTTTTTTCATCTCCCAGCTTGTGCGTCAGCACGGCAATCAGCACAGGAAAGGTCAACAAGGTGCCACCGCCGGCCACAGAATTCACGGCTCCGGCCGCCAAGGCTGCACAACACGCTAATATGATTTCCCAACTCATGGCCGGAGTGTAACGTGCGAAGAATAGAAGTTCTAGGCGATTTTTAAAGCGTGATTTTTTCTGCCGCTGGGAATGACGGCCGTGCGACTGCTGGGTAGCGGGCCAATTTGATGGAAACAGTTTGGGTGGCCGGCGTCGAGTGCCGCCGAGCCCCCGGAATTTCTGCGACTGGGGGCTCACTTCGTTCGACCCCAGCCACCCTGAAAAATCAAACTGGCCCACTACCGACTGCTGCCCGATGGCGGCAAATCGGTGTATACTCGCACGCGCTAGATGGATTTTTGAGCCCCCGCACTTGCCGCCTGCCTTTCACGTTAATGCCTTACCTTATCGGCACGGACGAAGCCGGTTACGGACCCAACTTTGGGCCGCTGATTATTACCGCCACGGTCTGGCGCCTCGACGATGGGGTGGACGCGGCCACTCTGTACAAACATTTGCGGCGGCATGTGACGCCGCATGCCGCTCGGGCAGGAAAAAAGAAAATCTGTTGGGCCGATTCCAAAGCGGTTTACAAAAACGGCTGCGGCCTAGATCACTTGGAGCGCGGAGTGCTTGCGGCGCTTGGCATGCTGGGACGAACACCGCGCCAGTGGTGCGAGCTGTGGCATTGGCTCGATCCGCAATACGCGCCGCGCATTGACGAATTGCCTTGGCACTTGGGTTACGCGGCGGAGGTTCCCTTGTGGACCGACGGCGACGAACTGCCCGCGCTGATCGAAATGCTCCAACTCGGCCTGGAGGCCCTGGGCGTGCGCTTGATCGGCCTGCTGTCGCGCGCGGTTTTTCCAGACGAGTTCAATCAATTGGTCGCCGCCAGCAACAAGGCCGATGCACTTTCACGAGTTACCTTGGCGCTTGTGGCCGAGGCGCTGTCGCTGGCCGCCGACGGCTACGTGCAAGTATTTTGCGACAAGCACGGTGGACGAGATTATTATCATCCGCTATTGCAAATTCAATTTGAGGAAGCGTGGATTGAAGTGCGGCAAGAATCGGAAGCGATCAGCGTGTATCGCTTCGGCCCGGAGGAGCGGCGTGTGGAAATTGGCTTTCACGTCGGCGGCGAGCGGTTTTTGCCCGTGGCCCTGGCTTCGATGACTTCTAAATACTTGCGCGAAGCGGCCATGCGGCCGTTCAACGAGTTCTGGTGTGCCCGGGTGCCGGGGCTAAAACCGACGGCGGGTTATCCGATGGATTCGCGGCGATTCAAACAGCAAATTGCCGCCACGCAGCGCGAACTAGCGATTGACGACCACATTCTGTGGCGCAGCCGGTAATTTTTGGCACCGGGTTGGCGCGGAAGTTAGAATTGCGATGATTGGCGGGTCGTTTCTATTTCTGATTGGATCCCACCGAGAGACACACCATGCTGCTTTACATTGTTCGCCATGCCTGGGCCGAAGAGCGCGATGAACACAAGTGGCCCGATGATTCGCTGCGTCCACTCACCGACGTCGGCGAGAAGCGGTTCAAGAAGCTGGTGAAGCAATTGACCGAGGTGCGCTTTGCGCCAGAGGTGATTGCCACCAGCCCGCTAGTGCGCTGCCAGCAGACGGCCGAAATCATCGCCAAGCGATTTCCCAGCAAGCCGGGCGTTGTGCCGCTGGAGGCGTTGGCGCCGAATTCGAATTTGGAAGCGCTGGTTCAATGGACGGCCGAATTGCAAAACGACGAAGTAGCGTGGGTCGGTCACGATCCGGATGTGTGCTATTTGGCGGCGCGGCTCATCGGCAGCGGCGACGCGGCCATTCGGTTTCGCAAGGGAGCGATTGCCGCGATTCGCTTTGAAGAACCCATCGGCCTGGGCAAAGGCGCGCTGCAGTGGCTAGCGACCGCGAAATTGCTGGGAGTGTGAAGCAGGGCCTGGTGTCTCCACCAGGGCATCGCGGTGATAGCCGGATGCTCACCGCATCCGGTCCGGAAGGCCTGGCCTTCCGGCTAAGTTGAAGACGGGCACCAGCCTATTCGACCCCTTCTGCGGTGCCTTGTTATCAATAATTGCTATCGGTAAAATTCAGGGTCTCTCAGGCGCCCACTCCTTGAATGTCGCTTGGGGCGCGGAGGCATCAACTTGTAAAAATTGACGAACAGCCTACAGAAGCAAAGCATCATGTCAGCCGCAACCAAATTCCCCTTCCGCCATGCCGCCGGCGGCGGCGCCTCGAACCTCGACTGGTGGCCCAACCAGCTGAAGATCGAACTGTTGCACCAGCATTCCTCCAAGTCCAATCCGATGGGCGGGGAATTCAACTATGCCGCAGAGTTTAAGAGCCTCGATCTTGCGGCGGTAAAGAAAGATCTCGCGGCACTGATGACGGACTCGCAAGACTGGTGGCTGGCGGACTTCGGCCACTATGGCCCTCTATTTATCCGCATGGCGTGGCATAGTGCCGGCACCTACCGCACGGGGGACGGCCGCGGCGGCGGCGGCAGGGGCCAACAGCGTTTTGCGCCGCTGAACAGTTGGCCAGATAATGTCAGTCTGGACAAGGCCCGCCGTCTGCTTTGGCCAATCAAGCAAAAGTATGGCCGCAAAATTTCGTGGGCCGACCTGATGATTCTGGCCGGCAACGTCGCGCTGGAAACAATGGGATTCAAGACATTTGGTTTCGCCGGCGGTCGTGAGGATGTGTGGGAGCCAGATCAGGATGTCTATTGGGGCGCCGAGAAGAAATGGCTGGGCGGAGATATTCGCTACACCCATGGTTCCGAAGGCATCGACAAAGATACTGCAGTGCTCGTCACAGATGACGACCCAGATGGCGATATCCACAGCCGCCGACTGGAAAATCCGCTGGCGGCCGTGCAAATGGGGCTGATTTATGTCAACCCCGAAGGTCCCGACGGCAATCCGGATCCAGTCGCCGCTGCGGTCGATATCCGCGAAACGTTCAAGCGCATGGCCATGAACGACGAGGAAACCGTCGCCCTCATTGCCGGCGGACATAGCTTTGGCAAGACGCATGGCGCCGCCGCTGCATCGAATGTGGCCTTCGAGCCGGAGGGCGCCGGACTCGAGGAACAGGGCCTGGGCTGGAAGAACAGCTTTGGCGCCGGCAAGGGCCCCGACACAATTACCAGCGGCCTGGAAGTCACCTGGACCACGACGCCCACGAAGTGGAGCATCAACTTCCTGGAGAACCTGTTCGGATACGAGTGGGAACTCACCAAAAGCCCGGCCGGCGCGCATCAGTGGGTGGCCAAGGGCGCCACCGCGACCATTCCCGATGCTTTCGATCCATCCCAAAAACGCTTGCCGACCATGCTCACCACCGACTTGTCACTGCGGATCGATCCGGCATACGAAAAAATCTGTCGGCGGTTCATGCAGCATCCCGATCAGTTCGCTGACGCTTTCGCCCGGGCGTGGTTCAAGCTCACGCATCGCGACATGGGTCCGCGCGCCCGTTATCTTGGCCCAGAGGTTCCAGCGGAGGAACTCATCTGGCAGGATCCCATTCCGGCAGTGAATCATCAATTGATTGCCGCCGATGACGTTGCCGCGCTAAAGGGCAAAATCCTGGCTTCCGGTCTCACCGTTTCGCAACTGGTTTCCACCGCCTGGGCATCGGCATCCACATTCCGTGGTTCTGACAAGCGCGGCGGCGCGAACGGCGCGCGCATTCGTCTGGCGCCGCAGAAAGATTGGGAAGTCAACCGGCCCGCTCAACTTGCAAAGGTGTTGAACGTTCTCGAAGGCATTCAGCGTGAATTCAACGGCGCCCGGATTGGCGGCAAGCAGGTGTCGTTAGCCGACCTTATCGTTCTGGCCGGATGCGCAGGCGTCGAGCAAGCTGCGAAAAATGCCGGTCACGAGGTCACGGTTCCTTTCACACCAGGGCGCATGGACGCCTCGCAAGAGCAAACCGACGTGGAATCGTTCGCCGTGCTCGAGCCCATTGCGGACGGCTTCCGCAATTACCTTAAGGGTGAATACACCGTACCAGCGGAAGCGCTGCTGATCGATAAGGCACAACTGCTGACGTTGACCGCACCCGAAATGACGGTGCTGATCGGCGGCATGCGCGTGCTCAACACCAACTCGGGTGCGATGAAACACGGTGTGTTCACCAAGCGGCCGGAGGCCCTGACCAACGACTTCTTCGTAAATCTGCTCGAGATGGGTACACAGTGGACGCCGGTCACAAAAAACGCCGACATGTTCGAAGGCCGCGATCGGAAAACGGGCGAACCGAAGTGGACCGCCACACGCGTTGACCTCGTCTTCGGCTCAAACTCCCAACTACGCGCCCTGGCTGAAGTCTATGGGAGTTCCGACGCGAACAAGAAGTTCGTCCACGATTTCGTCGCAGCATGGAACAAAGTGATGAACCTCGATCGCTTCGATCTGGCACGATCGTAGGCGACGACTGCAATCGCCTCTTGCCTTACGAAAACAGCTCGTGCACGGGTTTGCCGCCGTCGACCACTTTGATCGGCCGGCCGATGCTGCTCATGTTTTCGTGCTCGGGCTTCATGCCCAGGCTTTTGCAGAAGGTTTGGAACAAATCGTTCACAGCCACGGGGCGTTCCTTGATTTCCTGGCCCGTGGCGTCAGTTTCGCCAATGACGCGGCCGCCGCGAATGCCGGCGCCGGCCAAGGCCACGTTGAACGCTTTGGGGAAGTGGTCGCGGCCGCTGTTGGCATTAATGTTGGGCGTGCGGCCGAATTCGCCCATCCAAATGACCAGCGTTTTATCGAGCAGGCCGCGCTGCTTGAGGTCCGCCACCAGCGCGGCGAACGGCTTGTCGACCGTGTCGGCCAGCCGCGAAACGCGGGCGAAATTATCTTGGTGCGTGTCCCAGCCGTCCAACTGCACTTCGACAAACGTCACGCCTGCCTCCACCAGCCGCCGGGCCAGCAAGCAGCCGTTGCCAAAGGCGCTGTCGCCGTAAGCGGCGCGGGTTTTATCGTTTTCCTTGGTTAAGTCGAACGCTCTCATGTCGGGGCTGGTGATCATCTTCACGGCCCGTTGGTACAGTTTTTGATGATCGGCCGATTCCGACGACAGCTTTCCGCCGCCGGCCGCAATTTCCAACTGGCCGAGCAAATCGAGCCGGTTGTTGTAGCGGCCCATGTCGGTTTGCACGGTGGTGTTGGTGGGCGGAGCGCTAGGGTTGGGAATGTCGAACGGATCGAACTCATTGCCCAAAAATCCACCGCCGCCGCCGCTGGCACGTCCGCCGCCGATGCGCACAAACGAGGGCAATTGCCCGGCGGCATCGGCAATTTCGTGGGCCACCAGGGAACCTAACGTGGGATACTTCACCGTCGCCAGCGGCAAATATCCGGTGTGCATGAGCAACTGTGCGCGGGGATGCGCGCCTTCTCGGCTGTTGACCGAGCGGATGAAAGCAATGTCGCCCGCCTGCTTGGCCACTTCGGGAAAGTCGGAGGCGATTTGAATGCCGGGAACGGCCGTGGAAATGGCCTTGGTTTCGCCGCCGGTGGCTGTGCCGGGTTTGGGGCTGAACGTTTCGAACTGGCTGGGGCCGCCTTGCATCCACAGCAAAATGCAAGCCATACCGCGGCTGCGCAAATCGGCGGCGTTGGCGGTGACTAAATCGGTCCAGTGCAACAACCCGCCCGCCAGTCCGCCGGCGATGGCAGAGGCCGAAATGCCTTTCAGAAAATCGCGCCGGCCGAAGGCGCCTTCTTTATGAGCTTTGGCGGTAATGCAATGGCAAAGTTGGATAGACATGGCTGCCTCGTTGTATACGGTATGCAGTATACCGTAGGAGGTACGCAGAGGCGGTTTTTGTTTCCTGCCGCCTGCTGCATACCGCCTACTGCCTGCTGTTTACCGCCTACCTCCGTTGTAAAAATTCCGTCGAATTAATCAGCGCCCACAGCACATCTTCAAATCCTGTGGTGCGGTTGCTGGTTTTTTTCACGTGATCGACACAAGTTTGGAGTTCGGCTTTATTCGGTTCGCGCCCCAGGCAGCGCAAATACAATTCGGTGGCCACGGCCTCATTATCGCTAGTAGAGTTGAGCAACTGCCCCAACGTGCCGCCGCCGGGACGGAAGCCGGTAATGGCCCGATTGATTTGCGGCCCGTTCATCATTAGCAGGGCTTGCGGAATGGAGCCGGTCACTTCGTCGCGGGGTGCGCTGGGATCGTAACCAAACACCTGGTCGAATTGATTTCGCGGCGATCGGAGAAGTGCCGCGGCTTTGCCTCCCTTGGCGCCGTCGGCCGCGGCAAATCGCAGGGCCGGCATGTCTTCGTTCGCGCCCAAGGCGGAAACCAGCGCGTCGTACACTTCGTCGCCGCGCAAACGCTCCGGGCAATTGGCCGCAAAGGGCATTTCGTCGGGCTTGCGGCGCGAACGGCTGTCGCGCTGGTACGCTTCAGTATCGGCAATAATGTGAAATAGCCGCTTGATATCGAAGCGGCTGTCAGCAAACTCGTGCCCTAAAATTTCCATGGTTTTGGGCGCGCTGCAAGTGCGGTCGGGCCCAAGGTCGTCGATGGGGTTATAAAATCCTTCGCCCACCAGCTCGGCCCAAATGCGGTTGACGAACGCCTTGGCAAACCATTCGTCGCGCGGATCGGTAATCCACTTGGCAATGGTTTCACGGCGCTGGGCATCGGGCGTGCCGAACGGCAAGTTTTGGCCGGTGAGGAAAAACACCGGCTGCATTTTCGTTCCTTCTGATTCCGGATGCTTCAAGTCGGGCATGAAATGCTCGGGGCTGCCGACCGGACGGTTGGCCATTTTTGGATTGACTCGCCGGATCGGGTTGTCGTTCCCGGAAACAACAAACGTGCGCTTCTCGCCTGCGTTGTCTGGCTTGAGGGCAACTCGCGGGAAGAAGGCCGCCAATTGGTGAAACTGTTCGCGCTTCCAGCGATCGGTTTTATGGTCGTGACAGTTGGCGCACTGAATTTGCACGCCCAAGAAAATGCGCGAAATTTCTGAAGTAATATCGGACGTCATGCCGTTTTGCGCCATAATAATGCCGGTCGCGCCGTTGTCTTTCACGTCGCCGTCGGCGGTCATGAACGAGCGGGCAATGGCATCCCACGGCGTGTTCTTGTTGAACTGCTCGGTCAGGTAGTCGGTGAGCGCCGGCTGCACCAGCATGGCCCGATCTTCCTGGCGACGATACATAATGACGTCGCGCCAATAGCGGCCCCAGTTTTCGCCGAAGCGCGGATCGTCGAGCAATTTGACAATCAGCTTATCGCGCTTGTCCTTGGCCGGATCGAGCACGAAGGTGGTCACTTCGTCGGCTGTCGGATTATGGCCGATGAAATCGAGATACACCCGCCGCAAAAACACTTCGTCGCTGGCGCGCTTGCTGAACGTCAGCACCTTGTTGGTATCGTCCGAGGCGGCCAAATCTTCAGTAAGCGAATGGTCGATTACCTTGGCCAGCGCCGTCGGCTCCAATTTGCTTTGCGAAAACGGATCGGCCTTGCCGGTCCATGTAATCAGCGGCGTTTTCTTCGCGGAAGTGTTGTACTCGGCCGCCGGCAGCGACAGACCCCAGGCCGCCAAAACCAGTCCTACGACCACCACAGAAATAGGCTTTAACATGGCAGTTCTTCTAAGAGTGAGCCCATCCCTTTAATTCTCAGCCATTTATTTGAACCCCGCAAGCTCCGCGGCAGTTCCGGGGGCTAGTTAGAAACTATGCTTTCTTATCGGGCCGCCGCAAGCAAGGTTTCCAGAAAACAGCGCCGTTGAGGATCGGAAACACCACCCAATAAGTTGCATGTACATCGTCCGGGGGCATCGGGCGGGTGCGGCAGCACGGTCTGAGAATTGCCCCAAGTCATTACACCGTAAGCGTATGTTCAACGTAACAGAGCTTAATTCGCTGTCAGAACTGAGCGGTTTACAGACCGTATGGGGCGATTTGCTGGCCGCGACCCCGGGGGCGACCTTTTTCCAATCGCTCCCCTGGTTGCAAACGTACTGGCAGTTTTATGGAGATGGCGTGTCGGCCCTAAGCCATGCCGCTAACGAAAACACAGCCCCCGTCCGTCCGGAGCGGTTGCGGGTGCTGGTTGTGGAAGCCAATCGTGAGTTAGTCGGCATCTTGCCATTAGTCATGACCACCGAACCTTATCGGGTTGGCCCGGTGCGAGTGCTGGGCTATCCCCTGGCCGGTTGGGGTAGCTTTTACGGCCCGATTGGTCCACATCCGGCTGCTACGTTGCAAGCCGGCTTGCAACACATTCGCCGCACGGACCGAGATTGGGATTTGCTCGATCTGCGCTGGGTCGATGCCGAAATCGACAGCAACAACACTCCCCAGGCAATGCAAGCGGCGGGTTTCGGTTTTGACCGTCAAGTATGGCATCAATCTGCACAAGTGGATCTAACACCAGGCTGGGAAAATTATTGGGGCACGCGCAAATCGACTTGGCGAAGCAATGTGCGCCGCTGTGAACGGCTGCTACTCAAGCGCGGCAAGCTGGAATATTTCCGCTATCGTCCGTTGGGCGAGGCACACGCTGACGGCGACCCACGCTGGGATTTGTACGACACCTGCGTGCAGTTGGCGGAACGGAGTTGGCAAGGCGATTCGAGCACCGGCACTACGCTTTCCCACGACTCGGTGCGGTCCTACCTGCGTGCGGCACACGAATCCGCAGCCCGGGCCGGCGCGGTCGACATGAATTTATTGTTGCTCCGCGATAAGCCGGTGGCGTTTTCGTACAACTATCATTATCGCGGCTGGGTCTACGGCGTTCGCAACGGTTACGATCCGATGGCGGTGCAGGAAGGGGCCGGCACGGTGTTGCTGGGCAAAATGATCGAAGACAGTTGCCTCTGCGGCGATCGGCTGATTGATTTGGGCCCGAATTACTTGGAGTGCAAGCGCTACTGGCTGACCCGCTTACAGCCGGCCTACCATTACACGCACTTCCATCCCGCCCGGCTGCGTGCTCAAGCCTTGCGCTTGAAGCGCATCGTCAAACGCTGGCTGGCCTGGAGCCGGCCCGAGCCGCAGTCTGCCGCCGATCAAAAATCTGTCAATCTGCTTGGATGAATTTTTCTCTCTCAACCCATTGACGCCGATCGACCGAAACTGTATTTTACCGATTAGTTAATTAACCAAACGGTAAATTACGGTTCCGACACATGATTGCCGATCCCCTCAGCACCACGTTCGCCGCGCTGGCCGATCCCACACGCCGGGCGATTTTGGCGCGGCTGTCGAAAGGGGCGACATCGGTTACCAAATTGGCCGAGCCGTTTCGCATTACCCTGCCGGGAATTTCCAAGCACCTGAAAGTGCTGGAAAGGGCAGGGTTAATTGCCCGAGATCGGAAGGCCCAGTGGCGACCGTGTCGGCTGCGGGCCAAGCCGCTGAAAAACGTGGCCGATTGGGTGGAGCGCTACCGCCGCTTTTGGGAAGAAAGCTTCGACCGGCTGGACGAGTACTTGCAAGAGCTGCAAGAGCAGGGGCGTAAAAAGTAAATCTTTCCAACATACCGGAGCCCAGCCCTAATCATGCCGCTGTACATTATCGTTCTTATCATCGCCGCGGTCATTGTTGTCGGCCTGTGTTTGATCATTGCCCTGCAGCCTGGCTCGTTTCGGGTGGAGCGCTCCACAATCATTTCCGCGCCGGCAGCCACCGTATTTGGCAACGTGAACGATTTGCACCGCTGGGACGCCTGGTCGCCGTGGATTGGCATTGACGCCAACTTGCAGCAAACCTACGAGGGTCCGCCGGCCGGCGAAGGGGCAATTTACAGTTGGGTCGGCAAAAAAACGGGAGCCGGCCGCATGACGATTATCGAAAGCCGCCTGAATCAGCTCGTGAAAATCAAGTTGGAATTTTTCAAGCCATTCATGGGAACCAATACCGTCGAGTTCACGTTTCAGCCTGACGGCAATCAAACCGTCGTGACCTGGTTGATGTACGGTCCCAAAAACTTTGTGGCCAAAATGATGCACATGCTGGTCAACATGGACAGCATGGTCGGGGGCATGTTCGCTCAGGGCCTGGCGAAACTGAGGATCGTCAGTGAATCCTAGGCACAACAACTCTATTTCAACCACTTAAAATAGCGAAGGTGATCCTATGAATACCGAACCGAACCCATCTGCCAACAAAGAATTTACCATTTCGCGCACCTTCGACGCCCCGCGCGATATGGTCTGGAAAGCGTGGACCGAGCGCGAGCATTTGATGAAATGGTTCGGTCCCAAGGGTTGTATGATTTCGACGGCCAATCTCGATTTCCGCCCCGGCGGCGTGTTTCATTACGCCATGAAAACCCCCGACGGCAAAGAAATGTGGGGTAAGTTTGTGTACCGCGAAATTGTGCCGCCGGAAAAAATTGTGCTCATCAATTCCTTTTCCGACGCGCAAGGAGGCATTACCCGGCATCCGATGAGCCCCACTTGGCCGCGGGAGATGCTTTCGACTTCGCTGTTCACCGAGCAGCAGGGGAAGACGACGATCACGCTGACTTGGATTCCGTTCAACGCCACGGCCGAAGAATGGGCCACCTTCAACGCCGCGCATGGCGGCATGCAGCAGGGCTGGAACGGCACCTTCGAGCAGTTGGAGGAATACCTGGCAAAATTGCCTGGATAGACCGTTTTCACGTAGCCGAGTTTCTCCGAAACTCGCACGCGTCTTGGAGAGACGCGGCCACATGGTCATCACTCGTCGTAACGCGCGCGGCGAGAGTAGCCGCGGCGGTAAAAGGGCATCCGCGCGCCCGGCGGTGGGGCCGTTACGCCTTCGCGGAAGAAGTAGCCGCCCATCAAGCGGTAGAAAAATAGGAGCAGGAAGGCGCCGGCTGTGCCGACGACAAACCCCAACGGGCTGATTGGCGAGATGTGCCGGTCGGAAAAGTACGACAGAATACCGCAACCAATAATGGTGCCGCCAATGCCCATCATGAGCGTGGCAACGGTGCCGCCGGGATCGCGGCCGGGCATAATGGCCTTGGCCAGCAAGCCGACCAACGTGCCGAAGCCAACCCAGACCAACAATTCGTTGGCCGCTTGTTGCACGGCGGTGGAAAATTCAACATCGGCCATGGGAATCGCGGGTGGTCGGTTGGTTCACAAAATTACTTGAAGCGAGACCCAGTGCGGCAATGACGAATGACCAAATCCCAATGACCAAGGATTTGCTTCTGAAATTGGTCATTGGTGCTTGGTCATTGGTTATTCTTGTCGTGTGAGGCTTCCCTCAGCGCGGCTGACGTCCGATGGGGCGCCTTGTAAAAGGCGACGCCAATCAGACGTCAGCGCGAAGGGGTCGTCCCCCCTGCCGCCGGTTGTCGTTGCCGCCGTGGGAGCAAACTCCCGTGTGGCAGGCAACGGCGCCGGCGTCCGACAAACTTGTTCGGCTCGACTCCGGGAAGGGCGCCGAGCCGGGCCTCAGCACGGATGGCCGAAGCGGGTTGAACTAGCTAACCAAACTCAAATTTCAATTTCGATGGTTTGCATTACTGCTCCGTGGGAACGGGTCCTTGCTGCTGGGCCTGAGTTTCACGATTCGCTTTTTGCGCCGCGGCTTCTTCGGTCAGTTTGAATTGCGGCCCCGGCGGATAGTATTGCAATTGCGCGCTCAAATAATATGGGCTGGGCAAATTCTGGCCGGAATAGTTCGCCATGCAGCCGGTTAATCCGCAGCTAGCGGCCAGGACCACTCCCCAGAGGGCTTTTTTCCAGCAGCGAACGGTTTGCCATTGGCTCATCGGCCACCTCCTGCACAAGACCTGCAAATTTTCGGATAGCGCAAGCCCATTCCAAGCCGCGGCAGTCCGGACCGCCAGCGGTGTAATTTCTAAAATCGGCACAATCGTTATCGTCTATCCAAGCGACCAACTTGCGGACGATTTATGAAATCGCCCCCCGCTAGCATCTGAATCGCTTAACCACGGAGGCACAGAGGCACGGAGAGAAGGTTTTTTCAGGGAAGCTAGGAAACCAGGAAGGAACGGTTGATCGCCCTTTTTCCTTCCTGAATTCCTGGGGTTCCTCATCATACCATTGGCTGTCTTCCTCCGTGTCTCTGTGCCTCCGTGGTTATAAAAGCCTTAAAGATGAGGGGAAGCGTCAGTAGTCGCGGAACATTGCAGTGGCGGGTATGATGAACTTATCGCCGAAAACTGCGGTCGGGACAGATATTATCGAGGAGGCGATTTATGCCGGGACTATTTTCGCGCCGCCTGCGGGCAGCCCAATCCGGATTATGTGCGCCGGCACTTTCCGTCGCGATTTTGCTGTTCACCGTGTTGCTAGCAGTGCCAGCCAGGACCGCGCCTCCTGCTGCCGCTGGTGCTGGGCAAACCCAGCAAGTGCCGGTGGTGATAGGCGCCCAAGTTGCGCCGGGAAGCGGGCGATCGTATCCTGCGCCGAGTTATTTTTTCGCGTTCAATTCGCTGAACGACGGCGATTACCGAAGTGCCCTGGAACAGTTTACCCGTGAGCTGCGGGGAGCTTATCGCAACGGCCAGAATCGGTGGATCGATTCGATTTGCGATTACACGATGGTCGGCGAATGCGATTATCGCTTGGGCGACTACTCGGCGGCGCTGGAAAATTTCAATGCCGCTTTGCAGTTATACATGACCAATTCCGATTGGATGTTGCGGGTGCAATTTCCGCCCACGCTGGGCTCCTCCGGCGCTTCTCGCGGCGCGCCGTGGGGCAAAAGCAGTCGGGGCAGTGCGCCGGCCCGCTTTTCGGAAACGCTGCCCATTGCCGTCGGCATGTTCGATGCCAACCAAGTGAACAACGTTTTGCAACGCGGCGGCGTGCTGCAAGCGCCGATGTATTTGACCGTGAATGTGCAAGAAATTGTGCGCTGCACCTGCCTGGCGATGATGCGCCGGCAAGATATTTTAGGCCAGCTCATCACGCACGACACGCTGACCGATGAAGTGCTTTCCGTTGCCAGCCGGCGGCAGGGTCCGCCCAATCATTGGTCGGAAGCGTGGCTGGATGCCATGCAGGGCACGGCGTATAACTCTGCCGGCAAAGGAGGGCAGGCGCTGGCGCTGTTGAAGCGTTCGCTGCTGATGCAGGGGCAATTCGATCATCCCCTCACCGGCTTGGCGCTGTTGCAGCTAGGCCAGTTGGCCATGGATGGGGGCGACAATAAAATCGCCAGCGGATACTTCGAGGAAGCCACGTACAGCGGTTACAATTATTCCGACGCCACCGTGATTGCCGAGGGATTCAAAAAACTATTCTTGGCGCATTTGCTGGCCGGCGATGTGCAAACGCTAGACACCGCGCTAACCTTGGCGGCCAGTTGGGCTCACAATAAAGCCCGCGAGTTGGATGCTTCCATTTTGCTGATGGCCGCCGAAAGCCTAGCCATGCGCGGGCAGCGGAACCAGGCCGTGGCCTTGCTCGCCGAGGCGACGGGAACCATCGGCCGGCGCACCATGGGGCTATGCGAAATTGGTTCGCAATTGAATTTTTTGACCGCGCTGACGCAATATCAGCAAGGGGCCATCAACTCCGGCGATACCGCATTAACCAACGCTTTGCAGTGGTACAAAAACGGCGGCTCGAAATGGCTGTTTCAAATCGGACAGGCCGACAATTTGTGCTTGACCAATCCTAACGGGCGATACGATCGGCACGTGGCGATGCCGCTTTATGCCACCATGCTGCGCGATCCCACGCCGGCCGATTGGACAATGCAGCCCATAGAAAGTTTGGCGGTGCTGGCCACGCCGCATCCGCTCCCCTTCGAGCATTGGTTCGAAATTGCGATGCAGCAGGCCACCTCGCCCGATGTTGCGGCCCAAGGGGCACTATTGATTTCCGATTTGGCGAAGCGGCACAAATTTTTAAGCACGCAGCCGTTTGGCGGGCGAATGTTGGCGTTGCGCTGGGTGTTGGAGGCGCCGCCGGAGACGCTCGGCAAAGAAGCCAAGCTCCAACGGCAAGATTTGCTGTCGCGCTTTCCCAAATATGCCGAGGCGGCCGATAAAGTTCGGCAACTGCGGACCGAAATCATTCAAGCGGGTGTGGTTCCTGAAGGGCGTGATGCGCAGCGCGCGGTATCGCAAAAATTCACAGAGGTGGCGGCGCTAACCACCACGCAGGAAAACATGTTGCACGAGATGGCCGTTAGCCGCGTGCCCGCCGACATGCTGTTTCCACCCGTTCGAGGCGTCAAAGAAGTGCAGCGCGCGCTGGGCGGCAATAAATTGCTGCTCATGTTTTTTGCCACTGCGCACGCCATGTACGGCGGGTTTTACTCCGGCGACCGCAGCTCGGTGTGGAAAATTGATAACCCGGCGCTACTGGAAAAGCGGATTGCGACATTGCTGAAATCGTTGGGCAATTTCGACGCCAATCACGAGCTTCAAGAAGTCCAACTGACCGATGATGCTTGGCAGCAGCCCGCCAAAGATGTGCTGGCCTCGGTCCTGGCCAATCCCAAAACTGCATTCAACATAGAGTTCAAGGAACTGATTGTGGTTCCCGATGGATTGGCGTGGTACGTGCCGTTTGAAATTTTGCCAATGGGCGACCCAAAGGCCACCAGCACGTTAATTTCACGGATGCGGGTCCGCTATGCGCCGACGGTAGGCCTGGCGATGACGGAGCGTGCGGGACGAAAGCCCGCGCCCGATTTAGGCGTGGTGGCGGGCAAGTTGTATCCGAACGAGCCGGCAGATTTTACCGCCGCAGCGGTGGAAGACATTCGGCACGTGGCTGCGCATGCCATTGTATTGCATGCACCGCTGCCGGCGATTTCACCGCTGGTGGGAGCGATGCTGGACGGCGTCGTGGTGCTGGACGATATTCCTATGCCCGTGGCGCAAGCTGGCCCTTACGAATGGTCGCCGCTTCCGGTGGAAAAGAATAAAGGCATTGGCGCGCTTTCCGCCTGGCTCGGATTGCCGTGGAAGAATGCGGATGTGTTCATTTTGCCGAGCTTCCATACAGCAGCGGAAAACAGCTTGAAAAACCTGGCGGTGGAAAGCAAAAACGGCATCACGGCAGGCAGTGATTTGTTTTTGGCCACCACCGGCTTAATGGCTACCGGGGCCCGCACCATTTTAATTAGCCGGTGGCGGACGGGCGGCCAAACGTGTGTCGATCTGGTGCGGCAATTCATCCAGGAATTGCCGTTCTCCTCCGCCGACGCCGCCTGGCAACGAGCCGTGGAACTGGTTAGCCAATCTCCGCTCGATCCACAGCACGAGCCGCGCGTGAAGCGCAAGCCCGATGCGCCGCCGACCAATGCGCAAAGCCCCTTCTTCTGGGCTGGCTACTTGCTCATCGACAGCGGCGTCGGGCCGGAGGAATCATCGGAGCAGCCCAAAGATAAGCCGCTAATTTTAAAGTTCGATGTCAAGAACATTGGCAACGACGTCAACAATGCCGCCGGCGACAAAAAGCCCGCCGACGGCAAAGAGGGAGACGCCAAGTCGGAACGGCCAAAACTGCCGGAGATCAAATCGATCGATCATCCCACCGGCGTCAAATCGGGCGAGCAGAAGCCGCCCGGCGCATAACCGCAGCGGTTACAACTTTTTATCGGTCAGGGTTTTTTCCAAATCCTGCTGCGCGCGTTGTAAATTGCTCATTTGATCGGCCAGATCGGGCCGCTTGCCTGCCTGATCGATGGCTTGGTTGATCCAGCCGCGGGCTTCCGCCGCCCATTTTTTAAGCGTGTCGGGGGTTACATCGTTTTTGGCAGCAGCCAGTTGAATTTCTATCCCCAGCGCTCTAGCTGCGAAGGTGCGCCACCGCCAACTATCCGGAGCATCCGGGGCCAACGTAATTGCTTTGCGAACATCTTCCAGCGCCCCTTTGCGATATTCCAACTTCTTTGCCGCAGTGAATGTCGGCGAGCTAGATTGCGCGCTTCTGAATTTCACATTGGCAGAGTACCAGTCGGCCATGGCTTCGGTGCGTGGGCCCGGTTTCAATTGAATCACACGATTGTCGTCTTTGATGACTCCTTCGGCCGTCGTCATGTTCCAATCGCTATTGGGCAGGCTGTACCGGCATGCCGCCCGCGCTAATAACAGGCTGACATCGGCGCCGTCCACTTTAGAAGGATCCAGCGGCTTCGTGGGGTCGGCCTTATCGTAATCAGTAAGAGCAGCGTCGTATTCCTTGATGGCGTCGTTCAATTTGGGCGGCTTTTCAGCTAGCAAGCTTTCGCCCACCAGCAGTACTGCTTGCTTGGTTGTGGAGGATCCGCCCAAGCTCGGGGCCTGCTTCAGTTCATCTGCGCGCTCGCGGACGGCTTTGGTTCGATCCGCGTCGGAAAGCGCTTTGTTCAAAATGGCGTTGCGGGTCCAATCGACTATAAACATGGAGCGTTCCGGCAGCTTTTGCTCTTCTGCCAGCTTTACCGAACTGCCCAAGGCTGCATCGGCATCGTCATATTTGCCGAGCACCTGGTCGACTTTCCCCAGCCACCAATCGGGCTCAACTGCATTGGGATTCAATAGTTTTGCCTGCTGCAAATCGGCAATTGCTGCTTGCATGTTTTCTTCCAGCGTGCCGCCACCGAGCGCCTTGGGATCCAGCTTGCTGTCGGCAATCGCCTTATAGTAGCACCGGGCCCGGCTGACCAGCGGCAGCGCCGAAGAAGGATTGTTGTTGATGGCCTGGGTGAATGCATCGATCGCGGCGCGGTAATTTTTCTCCGGCTCTTCACCCACGATCCAAGCCAAATCTTCCAGCGCATTGCCCAAAGCGGTGTAAGCATAATCGGGATACGCCTTTTCCAAATCGACCGCTTGCTGAGCATTGGCGACGGCCTGGCTGAGCAAGTCTTTTTTCACCGCCGAATCGGTATCGAAGTTCGCCCGTTCCAATTGCGCCATGCTCAGATATAGGAAGTGCATGGAGCGGTCTTTATCGTCGGCTTTCGATTTTTCAACGGCTGCTTTGCACTGGGCCAAGGCCTTTTCCAGATCGGCGGTGCGTGCGTCAGCCGAGGGCTCCCGTCGAGAGCGGTAAATGAGCGCGTACCCTTGCAGAGCGTAAGCGGCCGGCAAGTTGGCATCCAGCTTGACCGCCTCGGTGGCATCTTCCAGCGCTCCGTCGACATTGGGCGGCGTGAGCGAAATGCGGGCAACACCGCGCTCCGTATAGTATTTGGCCACTTTCGGGTTGAGCTTAATGGCCGTGCTAACCAGCTTTTCAATCTCCGCCTGACGGTCAGTAAATGGCCACTTGGTGGCTCGTTGATAGTGCTTAACGAATTCCGCAGCCGCGGCGTAAAACTTATCAAGTTCCGCTGGAGGAGATTTGCCTGCCGCCAGGCCATCAGCCACACCCAGCGCGGGCTGCAGCACTTCGGTGTAAATGGTCACCGCTTGTGGATCGGCCACGCCGAACTGCTTTTGGAACAGCTCCGCGATTTGCTGTGCGGCCTGCACGCCTTCCAGTTGCTCTGCCTGGGTGTTGTTCAGCGTGCGGTAAGCAACGTACAAAATGGGGAAAGCGTCGACGCCCAAATCTGTATTGGACAATTTTGCCAGTTGGGCAATTTTTCCCAGCAGGAGTTGTTCGCTAGCCTTGGGCTTCCACTGTGCGGCCAGCGACCAGTTCACCCACAATTCGCGTTTGTTTTGCTTCAAATCGAGCTTCTCAAGATCTTCAGAAATGACCCGCGCCACATGCAGCCAGCGGAACACTTCGGCGGCGACGGCCGGATCGCCAAACGGATTGGAAAGCACCGTCGCCGGATTGTTCGAAATGGGCACGCGCTTGGTCATGCCGGCTTCGATCAGCATTTTGGCAGCCAATGCTCGGCGGAATTGCGGCGCCACTAACCCGGCCGAAGATGTTCCATCGCCGTAGGCCCCAATCAACAGTTTGGCAATTTGCGTCCAATCAGGCTGCGATGCTAATCGCAATACGCGGGCTTGCACAAACTGCGTGTAATTGTCGACCGGCTTGGCGTGATCCATGAGCGCGGAAAGTTCCTGGCGATCGGGCGAGCTTTGCGCCAACAAGCATTCGGCGTGGAAGGCATCGAGCGTGCCATTGGCAGCCATGCCGGCCGTGTCAATCTGATCGAAATCTTGCAGCAGCTTGGGCAGTTCTTGCGCCGATGGCGGATTCGGCTGTGCGGCGCGCTGCATCAGGCGCGCGGTGAGCAGCCGCGCCAGACGATCGAGCGTGCCTTTGTCGCCGGGATCTAAATCGCGGGCTTTGGTGGTGAGTTCAATGGCCGCTTCCAGCAAGTTGCTCTGTGGTGCCAGCGCCAACGCTTCTGCGGCCTCGCACAATCCGCCGCGCAAGCTGGGAGTGAGTTGCCCTAGCAATGCTCCGCACTGGCCGAGGGCTTTGGCTGCGTCGGGCGGCTTCGACGCCGGATCGCGCAACGTGATCAGCAATTCGGTGCCGGTTACTTCGGGCTTTAAATCGGAATCGGCCGGAAGCTTTTCGGAAACAGCCTGCAACATTTTGCGGGCGTCGTCGTAGTTCTTGGCTTCCACCGCCGTCTTAATTTTGAACATTTGCAGCTCGGCGCTAGAGCCCAGCTGTTCTAATTTTGTAACCAGCGCGGTGGCCTGATCGGCGGGGAGCGTATTCAATGTTGGCCGTACGTTGTCGATGATCTGCGTGCGCAAACTATCCAGCCGGCTGCGCTCCCACGAATTCAAGGCCAGCGCGGCCGGCGGGGCGGCCCCTTTCTCCAGCGCCAAATAAGCCAGCATGTCGTCCAGGGCCTTCATCCAATCGGCCGGAGCCGCAGCTTGGAGTCCTGTGGCCAGCACCAATAAGGCGGCATGCAGCGGTTGATATTCGATGGGCAATTCGGTCGTTTTCCCAATTTTGTTCAAGCCGGCCAAGCCGCCGGCATAATCGCCTTGTTGAATCTGGCAGCGGGTGACGACAAACAGCGCATCACGGTCGCCGTCGAAGCGGCGGAGCAAGCTGTGCGCGGTTTCCAAGGCACGCGTGGGTTGGCCGTTTTGCAATGCTTCCTGGGCTTTGGTGAGCCACAGCCCGCGAATTTTTTCGTACTCCTTTTGCTTATCTTCCGGCGCCAGGCCGATGCCCGCCAGCGTGTCATCCAATTCGGCCAAGGCTTGCACGTATTTTTGCCCCCCGGCCAGCGAATCGATGTAAGCCAGAAACGCCGTTTTCAGCCGCTTTTGCAAATTCTCTTTTTCGTAGCCCGGCAATTTGCTGGGCGCCTTGTCGAGCAGATCGATGGCGGTGTTAAAATCGCCGCCGTTGATGTCTTTCTGCACGGCCTGAATGTACTGCGTATTCTCGTCCGGCGGCGGCGCTTCCTTGACCGGCTCCGTCACGTTGGCTGTTGTATCTGGGTTGTTGCTGGCCGTTTCTTGCCCTTTGACGCCCGAATCCGGATTTTTTCCGAGCGTTCCTGATCCGCTGCCGGCCGAATTTTGCACGCCACCAGTCGAAGGCTGCTTGCTTCCGCTGACCGCTAAATTTCCGTTGGAAGGCTGCGTGTCGCCACCGGCAGTCGGAGCGTTTTGGTTGTTGTTCAACAGCTTCGGCACAACCACAATTCCTGCCAACACTCCACATCCCAAGACGACAGCTCCGATCATGGGAACCAGCGACTTCTTTCGCCCCGGAGCGACTACTCTGCCCTCTTCACCCAGCGCCGGCTCCATTCCCAGCGGCGAGGGAGACGTGCGCTGCGAAAACATTTCCGAAGGGGTGTGACCACCGGGGTGCATGGTGTCTCGGCTGGGATCGACCGGATGCCGTGTTGGTAAGCCCGTGCCACGCAATTCTGGCCGGGCCGTAAGCGAATGGCTGGGCGTGGGGCCGCCGGTGTAGGCCACCTCGCCGGGCCGCAAGGGGAGCTCTCCGGTTTGCGCTACCGCATGCCGCAGGGCTAAAATTAAATCGCGCGAGGTTGGCCAGCGATCTTCCGGGATGCCATCAGTCGCCCGCATCACGACTTGCTTTTCCGGGTCCGGCAGCCGGCTGAAATCTAAATTGCGCGTGACGTGTGCTTCCATCACCTGGTAGGGAGTCATCGTTTCGTCAAACGGCAACCTGCCGGTGCGCAATTCGGCGTAGGTAATGGCCAGCGAATACTGGTCGCTGGTCGGCGTCACTTTTCCTTTGAAGCTTTCGGGGGCGGCATAAGCCACGGTGACCGGCGCCATGGAAGTTTTTCGCAGCGTTTCCACCGCGCGGGCCAGGCCGAAATCGCACACTACAGCCGCATCGCCCACAACCAAAATGTTGTGTGGCTTTACATCGCCGTGGACAATCGGCACCGGACCATTGCCCAAGTCGTGAATGGGCTTGTTCAAAAAATCGATGCCCCGCGCCGCCTGCTCCAAATATTCCAGTAGTTCCGCCACGGGGACGCCGGCCTGCCCTTGCTCGCGGCATTCCTCCAGCCGGCGATGCAAGCTCATGGAGCCCAACTGCATGGCGATGATTAATTCCACCGGCCGCGCAAACCGCGTGGTCATGGCAATGTTCGACTTGGCTGCCTCCATGGCTTGCTTGGCGTTGGGCAAGAATGCCGTTTCCTGCAAATTGCTGGGTGCGGCTTCGCCTTGCTCATCGATAATTTGTCCTTCCTCATCTTTCATCCAGAACGCTTGCAGCGAGATGAGGTTAGGATGCCGGACTTTTTTCACTACCCGCAGCGAGGTGAATTCCTGCACCCCTTGTTGCCCGGTGAGATCGATAATTTTCAGCGCCACTTCCGTGCCGCCCGGGGCCGTCGCCTTCCACACCTCACCGAAGCCGCCGGCACCCAAATGCGACATCAGCCGATACCCGGCCACGGGCTCATCGCCGATTTTGTAACGATGAAAAGTGTGCGACATGATTGGTGCAATCGATCCAGCTAGCGGGTTGCCGGCGGAAAACCTACCGGCGCGCAAATTCAGCGCAGATTCCTACTCATTCTAGCCTAACGGCCCCTGCTCGGCGATTCAAGAAAGTAAATGGTCGTGGGTCAATTTAAACGAAACGTTTTGGATGGCCGGGGACGACGGACACCGCTACGAACCCGTGTCGGCGAGTCCCCGGATTTCAGGCAATGTGGGCATAGTTCGCCCACAGTCCCCTGGCCCCTCGGCGGCGATTCAAGAAACAAATCGCTGCCTTTATTGATAGCGTAATTCGTCGCTAGCTATTACAACTTTAATCCGCAGCCGGCCGGTCCGATGGCTTTTCCCGGTAAGGTTTGTGCTGTTGGAATAAATCGACCCGGGTTTGCATGTCGGCCCGCATTTTTTCGTCCTCTTCCAAGCTGACGGCCTGCTTTTGGTTTTCCACAGCCTTGTCAAAATCTCCCGCTTCGGCGTAAGCGGCGGCCAACGTGTCGATGAGCGCGGCATCCTTATCGTGCGTCAACTCTACCGCCTTTTTGGCCTCTTCCACGGCTGATTTTCCGTCTCGGAATTTGTCTTCGGGGCAAGTGGCCAAAATCCAGGCCAATTCGTTGTGAGCCTGGGCCCGACCGGGAGACAGCTCGATTGCTTTTTTGAAGTCAGAAATGGCCGCCCGCCATTCCTCGTTCTGCACGAACGCATCGCCCCGGGCGTCGTAAATGGCTGGATCTTTGGAATCGAGCCACAAGGCCGCAGTGTAGTCGGCAATGGCGTGCTTGAAATCTTTTTGAACGGCATAAGCGCTGCCGCGCAGCAAATACACCGTGGGATTTCGGGAATCGAGCTTTAGAGCCTCGTTGAAATCGGCCATCGCCTTGTCGTATTCGTGCTGATCGACATACACGCCGGCGCGATAGGCCAAAACTTCGGCCTTGAATGCATCGTCCAAATCGTGGCTGAGCGCTTCGTTGAAATCGGCCAGCGCTTTAGCATACTCCTTGCGCTGGTCCCACACGTAACCGCGCTTCAGCAAGGCCAAGGCGGGATTCTCTTCGCGCTTCACCGCGGCGTCGAGATCATCAATTGCTTTATCCCACTCGCGCTTCGCCACCCAAATTTCAGCGCGATTGATCACGTAGCTTGTTTTGTCCGGCTCCAAGCGGATGAGGGCGTTCAGATCGTCCAGCGCAACATCCCAATCTTTTTGATCTTCGGCAATGGCCGCTCGGGCTTGGTGCAACTTGATATTGTCGGCGTCTTCGGCCAGCAGTTTGCTCAACGGCTCCAGAGCATTATCAAGCGGAACCACGTCGGCGGCATCGACCCAGCCAGCCCGCCCGGACGTTACGCCCAGAAATCCCTGGTCGTTCAACTCTTCCACCACCAGCGGCGTGCCGGCCTCCAGTTGCTTTACTGGCAGGTCGTCTACGCGCAGCGGAGTTTCGTGAATCACAATGACGCGGCTGCCGACTTTATACTTCGGCGTCTGAGATTCCTGCGGCTTCGCTTCCTGTGTTTTGGCCGCTGGCGCATCCTCCGCGCGAGCCTTAGCTCGATCAGCAAGAACCGCTCCTACCGCGGCCAGTGGCAGAACAACAACAAGCCATTTGGCAAACATGATCAGGCGCCCTTCAACAGATCTTTCCAGCGCTGCCAGGCTTCGTCACGGGCTTTAGCGTTGGCTTCGTGCTGCGGCGTTTTGCTGGTGGGGTCTTCGCCGTCGCGCATAAAGCCGTGGCCGGCCCCGTCGTACGTCTTTGGTTCGTAGGTTTTATTTTCTTTTTTCATGAGATCCGTGATGGCGGGAATCATCGCTCCAATGCGGCTATCCATGCCGCCGTAGAAACCGTACACGGGACAGTTGATGCGGGCGACATCGGCCTGGGAGGTTGGCGGCGGACCGTAGAATGAGTAGACCGCTTTCAAATTTTTGTTGTTCGTGGCGTAGCGGAATCCTTGACCGCCGCCCCAGCAAAATCCGCAGACGACCACTTTGCCGTTGCACGAGGGGAGTTTGGAAACATAATCGTACACCGCGTTCAAATCGGCCGTGATTTGATCCGGCGGCAGCGATTGAATCGCCCGACCAATGGCTTGCGATCCGTCGGCCTTGATGATGGCTTCGGTCCCTTCGCCATTGGCGGCCTTGCCCCATAGCAGATCGGGCGCAATGGCAATGTAGCCTGCCTCGGCCAGTTCATCGGTCACGCCGCGAACCCAATCGGTGAGGCCGAAAATTTCGTGAATGACAATCACGACCGGCACTTTATCTTTCGCTTCCGGATACGTGATGAAGCAGTTGACGTCGCGATTGTCGTGAGTGACTTTCACCCATTCGCCGTGGCGAGGTGACTTGTCCAGCCGCTGTTTGGCCCAATCTTGAGCCAACAAGCCAGTGGAACAAAACGCCGACAATGCAAAATAAGTTGCCAGCGCGGTTACAAACGAGCGTGTCATGGCAAGTGTTCCTGTAAGGAAGTAGTGAGCGTGCAAGTTGGTGGCGTGCGGATGCTGCGCCGCATGAGAGACATTTGAATTTCTGAAGCGTGCCCGACTCCTATTTTTCCGAAATACAAAACAAATGTTCTTTGCCCCGAACGAATAATTCGTTGCCGACCAAAGCCGGCGAGGCGTCGACTCCTTCGCCCAACGGATTCGTTGCTAGCACTTCCAGCTTGTCGGCATTGCGAATCACCACGGTCGTGCCATTGCGGCCAATCAAATACACCCGGCCATCTGCGCCAACCGGCGAAGCGTAAGCATCATCCATGCCATCGAGTCGTTCCGGGCCAAACAACCGATTTCCCGTGGCCGCATCGAAGCACGACACAATCGCTTTGTTTACTTTGTAGCAATACAAGCGACCGTCGTACAGCAGCGGAGATGGCACATAGGGAGTATCTTTATCGAACTTCCAGGCAATGGCATCCGTCCCCGTAAGATCGCCCGTCTGGCCCAGTCGAATGGCCAACAGCGAGCTGCCTTGAAAGCCCGACATCAGGTACACAATCCCGTTGGCAGCTACGGGCGTCGGAATGGCAATTCGCGTCAGCCCGTTGCACTGCCAGACCAGCTTGCCATCAGCCAAGTTGTACGCTCGGGCCGTTTGATTGCCGGACGTGACGACCAAGGTTTGATCTGCCGTTGGCACCACCAGCGGCGTGGCCCAGGAAGATTTTTCATCGCGCTCGGTGCGCCACAGTTGCTCGCCGGTTTCTTTATTGAAGGCGATGATGAAGGAACCCGCCTCGTGATCCCAATTCACGATGACAGTGTTGCCGTACAGCGCCGGCGATGAACCTTCGCCAAAGGAAAAAATCGTCGTCATTTTGCCGAGGTCTTTTTCCCACTTCAAATTGCCGTGCATGTCGTAGCAGTGCAGCCCGCGCGAACCGAAGTAGGAAATCACGCAAGTGCCATCGGTCACCGGCGAGTAGGAGGCATACCCATGATCGGGATGATGTCCTTCGTGCGGCACGGCTTCGGCGGCAATTTTTCGCCAGCGTTCCTGCCCCGTTTGGCGATCAAGGCACAAGAGCACGAATTGATAGTATTCGTTCGGCTTTTCGATGTTGAACATCGGCGCTTTGGCGGATTTTGCCGTGCCGGCTTTATCCGCTTTGTCTGTCGATGGTGATGCCTCCTGAGCATCGGCGGGCGGATCAGTCACCACTTCTGCTTTGCGGCCGGTAGGAATGGCCGTTTGGATGAAAACTTGATCGCCCCACACAATCGGCGTGGACGAGCCTGCGCCCGGCAAAGCCACGCTCCAGCGGATGTTTTTTTCGGGGCTATTGTCGGTTTTTGCGCTCCAAGCCAGCGGCGGATGAGCGTCGGGCGCCACCCCTGTGCCAAGCGGTCCGCGCCATTGCGGCCAATTTCTGACGTACTCCGGCGTGGCCTCAAGGGGCATGCCTGATGCAGCATCGGCGGGCGTGGCGGCCAGCGCGGGGTGGCCGTCGGCGATCATCGACAGCAGCGCGAACGTGAAACAGAAGCCGATGGGGAAAAGCACTCGACAGATCAAACAGCGCATGGCGTTGATTCTCTGCGTCGCGGAACAAATATATGGAAACGGCGCTGAGATTTTAACCGGCTGCCAGCGACCCTGCCATTGGTCGGTGAGAAATATTTGGCTGCTTAGGACTTACGCGCCGGCGACAGCAGGCTGTGCAGCGACGTGCCTGTGAATTTAGATTCAAAGCAATGCAGGCCAAACTTTTCCGAAAGGTCTTGGCAAACTTTGATGCCGCGGACGCTGTTGCCTTTGGCATCTAAAGGGGGTGAGAAAATTCCGATGCCGAATTGTCCGGGCACCACGCCCACGATGCCGCCGCCAACGCCGCTTTTGGCGGGAATGCCTACGCGGTAGGCCCATTCGCCGGCGTAATCGTACATGCCGCAGGAGTGCATGATGCTGAGCAAGTATTTGACGTACTCCTGCTTGATGGCGCGCTGGCCGGTGGCAGGATTCACGCCGCCGTTGGCCAGCGTGGCGCCGATCATGGCTAAATCGTGACAGTTCACTAGGATGGAACACTGTTGGAAATAGAGTTCCAGGGAATCTTGCATGTGATCGCCCACCATGCCGAAGTTCAACATTAAATGGCCGATGGCGCGGTTGCGATGACCGGTGACGCGCTCCGACATGAAGACGGTGTTGTCGAGATACATTTCGCGCCCGCAATAACGGCTGAACATGGCGAGCAAGCGGTTGACACGCTCCGGGTAATCTTTGCCGGTGATGAGATCGGCGGTGGCAATTGCGCCGGCGTTCACCATCGGATTGAACGGGCGGTTGGATGCTTCATCCAGCACAATGGCGTTGAATGCTTCGCCCGTGGGTTCCACACCGACTTTTTTCAGGACGTAATCCAGCCCATGATCTTCCAGCGCTAGGCCGTAGACGAACGGCTTGGAAATGGACTGAATGGTGAAGAGCTGTTTGCAATCGCCGACTTCGAACACTTGGCCATCGGCAGTGGCGATGGAAATGCCGAACCAGTTGGGATCGGCCTTGGCGAGCTCGGGAATGTAGTCGGCGACTTTGCCGTCGTTAACGGCGGCGTAACGGGCATGCAGTTCGCGAAGAACTTCGCGCAGCGGGGCGGCGGCCGATTTCATTTTGCCCAGCAGCAGGTCGAGTTCGCCGTCGTCGGAAGTTACGGACACAAGTTCACTCCAAAATGCGCTTGGCGACGCCTTGCAGCTCCTGGCTGAAAGGATGGTCGGGAAAACGGTTGGTGAAAATTTCGCCGCTGGCCAGGCGGACCATTTCGGTATTGAGGGGGAGCACGCCGGCGACCTCGGCCTGATACATGGTTTGGATTTTTTCGCGCAACTCCGGCACGTTGGTGCCTGGCGCCACTTTGTTCACCAGCAACAGCATTTTGGGAACAGCGAGCTTGCGTGCCAGTTCCACAGCGACGGCCGTGCCTTGGAAATCTTGCTTGTCGGGGCGGACGATGAGTACGAGCATGTCGGATACGGCGATAGAGAGGAGCGTTTCCTCGTTGACGCCGGGATGCGTGTCGATGAACAGATAATCTAAATTCAGCCGGCGGACGGCGTCTTGCAGGCCGTCGTTGAGGAGGGCGACATCGTAACCTTCGCGGAGAATGCGGGCGATTTCGCCGGTGCGGAGGCTGGAAGGAATGAGGAAAACGCGCGGGCGGGAAGCATCTTCGGGGATGTTGCCGATGCAACGGGCAGTGACATCGTAAGCGGCTTCCTCGATGCGGCAACGCTTCCAGAGATAATCGTTCAGCGAATATTTAACGGCGGATTCTTCGAGCTGAAACAGGACGTGGATGCCGGGGGATTGAATGTCGGTATCGATGACGCCGACGCGATGGCCGGCGCGGGCCACGAGTACGGCCAGGTTGGCCGTGGTGTTGGATTTGCCGGTGCCGCCGCGGAACGAATGCGTGGAAATAATTTTTGGCAAAGGGTTGGCCCTGGTGATTATTGGCGTTGATCGCGGAGTTGTTGGGCGCGGCGCTGGAGCTGCTGAAAGTAATCGGCGTCGACAATTTCGCTGACTTCGCGCTCCAGTTTGGAGTGATCGAGCGCGAACAGATCTTCGCCGACCGTGGAATCGAACATCATGGTCATGCGGTTGTCGGTGTGTGGAGGCGCGGGATTGAAACGGAGCGTGGGGCCGTCGGATCCCAAGCGAAAGGTGGTTTCGCCTTGAATGGGAACTTCGGTAATGGACTGGCCTTGCACAATGACGCCGTGGCGGCCGAGCGAAACCAGCTTCCACCCGCCATCGGAATGTTGCAGTTGAGCGTGGTCGCGGGAGACGTAGGGATCGCTGATTTGGACGTCGCGGTCGTCGGCGCGGCCGATGGAAATGAGCGGCTGGTCGGTGAATTGCCAACTGCGAATGGGGCGGCCCAACGCCGAATCCAACAGGTGAATGGCAGCGTAGAGGGATAGATCGGGGACATTCGGTGCTGGAGTTGGAGCCATGTGCCGATCCGCCTAAAATCGGTGGTTCGATAAGCGCAGCATTTTCCCCTTGCCGCTAACGATGCCGGGTGGTTCGCAATTACCATGCCGCTGAAAATGTCGCGATTGAAAAGAAGAGTTAACTTGTTGATTCGCAACGCGCTTGATGCGGAATTAATATATTGCCGGAAGGGCGATTGCCAAGCTGGCAAGCACCGAGTGCGCTGGTTGTGCGCAGTTTTGCGGCGGGTTAAGAAAAGATTGTTAAAAGCGTTGATACACTGCCAGCGGCTTCGCGGCGCACAAACATTATTCTTCGATGACTTCTTTGAGCAGTTGCACGAAGTGGGGTGATTTGCCGGAGGCGCTTAGCTCGGCTGCTTTTTTGTCGGCATATTTGCGCTCGTTGTATTCGAACTTCACGACCGGCTTCATCGATTGGTTATAGACGGCCCAAAATGCCTTTAGGCGCACTTCCTTGGGTGTTTTCGCGCGGCTTTTGCGCTTGGTCGGCGTCTTTTTGGCGGCCTTCTTATCACCCTTTTCGCCAGCCTCGGCGGCTTCCGCTTCGTCGTTTTGGGCACGCAACTCTTTACGATTCAGAATTTTTTTGGCCATGGGGCGCTCGCGGGTTTAATTCAGAAAATATCGCCTTGTTGCGGCGAAGTGCGGCAGCCCAAGATTCTAGCCGAATCAGGGCGAGACGGCTAGCAGGCGTGTCCTGCTAATAACCGCAATTTGCAGCAGTTTTTATTTCCCAATGGGCGTGGCCCCCGGGGGAGGCACTCCGCCGCCGGCTTTCACGTAATGAGTTCGGCCGGCGGCGTAATCGGCAGCGGCCGGGAGATTGTCAACCGCCGCAGTTGAAGAGGTTTCCTGGTGGGCCGCTTCAAAAAGTTTGCGCAGATACGGCCGACACCAGCCGCAGCCGGTGCCGGCGCCGAAGCACTCGCTCATTTGACTCGCGCGCCGCGGCTTTTCTACATGCAAAAAGTTCAGTACTTTTCGCTTCGTGACGTGAAAGCAGAGGCAAAGTTCGTCGTCCAGTTCCATGACCCTCTACCCCCTACTCTCCACCCTCTGTGTTTTCTGTCGCCGTTGCCAGTCGCAAGGCAATTTCGCAGGCCTGATGGAAGGCCGCGATGTCGAGCCGTTCAGAAGTTGTATGGGCGTTCATTTGCCCGCAGCCGAGCGTGACCGTGGGTATTCCGTGCACGTGCATCCAGTTGGCGTCCAGGCCGCCGTTGGAAATTGCCCGGACGGGATTGAGGCCCATGTCGCGCAGGGCAGCTTCGGCCACTGCGACGCAAGCTTCGCCATCGTCGAGCTGGAACGATTCGTAATCGAGATGGCCTTCAAACGTCACTTTGCCGCGCGCTCCTTGTGCGCTGCGAACTTGTTTGGCGGCGTCAGTGAACGCACTTTCGATGGCCCGCACAATTTGTTGGCGAAATTTCGGATTGTGACTGCGCGCCTCAGCTTTAAGCTGCACCTGCTCGGTCACCACGTTGGTGGCCGCTCCGCCTTGAATCACGCCGACATTGCTGGTTCCACTCTGTTTCCCCTTGACGATTTTTCCGTGCCAGCCTTCCTGGTGCAGCCGGCTGATGGCCAAAGCGGCGATGGCGATGGCGCTAACTCCCAGTTCGGGCGCGGAGCCGGCGTGGCTGGCCAGTCCTTCAATTTGAATTTGCATCCGGTAACCGCCGGTCGCGCCCAGCGTCACTTTTTCCGGAGTGCCGCCATCCCAATTGAAGGCCAGTTTCGGCTGGCCGAGCAGCTTCACGTCGGCGTGTCGCGCACCGTACAGACCAACTTCTTCTTGAATGGGCCAGAAAAAAGTGAGCGGCGGATGCGGCAAGTTGTATCGTAAAATTGCCAGGGCGGCGCACAAAATAGCGGTTGCTCCTGCGCGATCGTCGGCGCCTAAGCCCGTCTTCGCATCGGCGGAACGAACAAAGCCCTTTTCGATCAGCGGTTTGCAACCCAGGCAAATCGGCACGGTGTCCATGTGTGCCATCAGTAGCCGCCGCGGAGCTTTGAACGTGCCAGGCAATTTCAAAATCAGGTTGCCCACCTCGCCGGCAATCGGCGTGCGTTGGTGGGCGGTATCGAGCTGAATCGCTGTTTCCGGCGCGCCGGCATGCCGCAATTGATCCATAATGAATTGCGCCACCAAACCCTCGTGGCCGCTGAGTCCCGGCAACGACATCATTTGCATTACCAAACGCAGGCCTTCGTCCGTAGCGACCTGCTGCCCCGCTGCTGAAGCGCCGGTTGGCTTTTGTTTGGAAGCTTTCCCAGCCGGGGCGCGGCGCTTGCGGGAACGGCGAACCTGAGATTTTTCAGCCATGTTGCGGATACAATGATCGATGTAGTTTGCCGCTTGTTGCCCCGGGGCCGCTATCCTAACCTAAACGCTGGGCCTCGTCACCCGAATCATAGCATGTTGCACCTTCTCGATCCTGTTGTATTTGCCACGCTGCCCCACTGGTTGGCGCAGTCGGCTGGCGGCGCGCCGGCGTATCGGGCCGAGCAAATTCGGCAATGGCTGTTTGCCGGCAGGGCGGAAGCATTCGACGACATGACCAACTTACCCAAGCCGCTACGGCAGCAATTGGCGGCCGAATTTACGATTTGGACCACGACCACTGAGCGGCATCATCAGGCGACCGATGGCACGGAAAAACTACTGTTGCGGCTGGCCGACGGTCATCACATCGAGTGCGTGCTATTGCGCGATGGGAGTCGGCGAACCATTTGCATTAGTTCCCAAGTCGGCTGCGCCATGGGCTGCGTTTTCTGTGCCAGCGGATTGGATGGCGTGGTGCGCAATTTAACGGCCGGCGAAATCGTTGAGCAAATGCTCCGCTTGCAACGGCTGCTGCCCAAAGACAGCCCTGCCGGTTCTGATGCACAGGGTGAAAGTGCCGGGGAGCGGCTCAGCCACATTGTGGTCATGGGAATGGGGGAACCGCTGGCAAACCTCGATCGTTTGCTGCCGGCGCTGGCCGAAGCGACCAGTCCCACCGGCCTGGGAATAAGCCACCGGCGAATCACGATTTCTACCGTCGGCTTGCCGCCGGCCATGGATCGGTTGGCAGAACTCGATTCCCGCTTTCAACTGGCCGTTTCGCTCCATGCGCCCAACGACGAATTGCGAAATCAACTGGTGCCGGTAAACAAAAACATCGGCTTATCGGCAATCGTGGCGGCGGCGGACCGTTATTTTGAAGCTTCCGGCCGGCGGCTCACGTTTGAATACGTGCTGCTGGGCGGATTGAACGACCAGCCGGAACACGCCTGCGAACTGGCCCAATTACTGCGCGGCCGCTTAGCTTTAGTCAATTTGATTCCCTACAACGCAGTGCCCGGCCTGCCGTATCACGCGCCGACCCAAAAAGCAGTACAGCAATTTGTAACCACGCTGGAGCAGGCCGGCTTGAACGCGCAAATCCGCGAGCGCAAGGGAGACGAAATCAACGCTGCCTGCGGGCAGTTGCGCCGCGCCATTCAAATGGTTGTTTAGAAACGGAGCAAGCCATGGACGTAAAAAACTTGCAGCAAGTCGAGGCGTTCATTACCAAAGACGGCTCGGAAATTCGCGAGCTATTGGCCCATCGCAATTCGTGCATTGTCAACCAAAGCCTGGCCGAGGCCCGCGTTGCGCCCGGCGCTCGCACAGCTCCGCACTTTCATCGCTTGACGGAAGAAATTTATTACATTCTTCACGGCCAGGCGCAAATGACGATTGATGCGGAACACAAAACGGTCGGACCCGGCGATGCCATTGCAATTCCGCCGGGCGCGATTCATACCGTTTTCAACTCTGGGCACGAGCCGCTGGTGTTCTTATGCACGTGTGCGCCCGCTTACGAACACGAAGACACCGTGCTCGTGGAATGAGTCCCGGGACCCATGCGGATCGACAAAGGTCTGCATTTCGCTTGCGGTTTGGGTTTGATGCGATTGTCACATTCGGCATATCTTACCAAGGCCGCAGGATGGATTTGTTCTAGGGCCAAGCAAGCTTTTCTCCCGCTCCAACTTAACCCGTGCGCGGCTGGCCTGCGAAATCGTCGCATTCGGCATGGCCTGGCAGTCTGTTTTTACGTGTCGCGAATTTTCGGAAAGTTCGGACTTTCAAACTCGGCGAATCGCTCGATTCTCTGTCGATTGCGGTGCTATCGTTTTCCGATTTAAAGGTTAAGGCGTTCTGGCGTCGGTGTATGGATTTTTGGCGCCGGGCAACAACGAACGCCCAAGCTATTGTCAGGCGGCGTAACGGATGACCCACATGAATTCCAACCAGCACAGCCCATTGTGGCCCTATCTGCTGGTTTTGACCGTTCTATTTTTGCTGAGCCTGGCGGTGCCTCAGGGCTGGCAAGAAACTCAAGACAACGGTTTGCGGCCTCTGAACCATCGAGCCCAGGTCCGGCATCGAGACCTCGGCAGCGAAGTGGCGACTTTGCATGCGACGAGCGATTCGTTCGGCGCGCCCCTTGCCATGGCATCTCGCGGAGATTCCGACTGGACCAATTCGGCAGACACCGTCGCCGCCGACACCCAAGCTTCAAATAACGTTTCGACAAACGAGTTTAACGTTTCGACCAGCGAATTAATTGCCCCCTGGGCGGAAACGGTGGCGAAGAAAATTGCCGATTTACGGCATTTCGATCCACTCCGGTATTTGCATCACGAAAGCAACGCCGTGTCGGTTGCCGGCGAAGCAACTCCCGATGATGGCGCTTTCCGTGGTCAGCAAGCGGGGCGGGTGCCGCAAGAAGCGACCGATGCGGCGGCTGAGGCAAATTGGCCGATGCCCAATAGCTTGCTTGCGCAACTCGATCGGCTGTCGCAATACGGCGAATGTTCCACTTGGGCCGCCGAGGTAAAGCAGCAGTGTCTGGCGTTGTGCCAAACTTCGCCCGGGGCTCCGCAACGCGCCAGTGCCATTGTCGACCAATTGGAAAGCCTGGCCAAACAGGCGGAAAAGCTCGATGGCAAGTTGAAATCTGCCAATGCTGCCTCGGAATTCCGCCGAGCGCGTTATGCGTTGATCCGCCGCTTGGCGCTGTGGAATGTGGCCTTTCCGGCTGACGAACAAGCGGCCGTCTATGCCGATGTGCCTTCGCTGGAGGTGCAACAACAACGGTTAAATCAAGCGTTGGAGGCGGCCGATGATTTTATCTGCTCGATTTCCTATGCCGACGCCTGGCGCAGCTATTTAAATTTGGACGAGGTCTCGAAGTTAACAGACGCCAATCAAAACATTTCCACCGAGCAGGCGCGCCAAATTGCCCGGCAAGTTCTGGCCCGTCTGCAGCCGCCGCAGCCCACCGCTGCCCAACGGAACGTGCTGCAAGATCGCACCCTGTTGGCCTTGGCCGAACAACTGCGGACTTGGGGGGACGAATCGGTCGACGTGCGCCAGGTGTTGACGAACTTGGAGCATTACGAAACGAGCGGCCTGCCCAGCGATGCCCGAACCGTCGCGGTGAATTTGCGGCAATTAGATTGGTCGCCGAGCGAACAAAATCGCCAGTTGGCTTTGCAATTGGATGAGCACTATCGCAACGCCAACCTGCGAATTGCCATTTCGGGCGAATTGCTCAATCGCTTGGCGCCCGATCAGCCGACCGCCAAGGGCGTGGTGAACGACACCATTTTGGGCGCCTCGGTCAACGGCACCTCCACCACCAATTCGCAATTGCTAGTGAAACTAATTCCCGATCCGCTGCGGCTGCACATGTGGATCGACGCGCAAGGCACCGTTGATTCCAGCACGGAATCGACCAGCGGACCGGCAACATTCAACAACAATGGCCGATCGAGCTTTGTCGTGCACAAGGCGGTGCTGGTCGATCGGCGCGGCTTGTGGATCGCCAATGCAGCCACCGAAGCCAATACCGATACTCAATTGACCGGCGTTCGCACCGATTACGACAACATTCCCCTGTTCGGTTCGCTGGCCCGCCGGATGGCTGTGTCGCAGCATAATGCCCTGCTAGGCGTGGCTGAGGAAGAAACCGATGAGAAAGTCGCCACACAGGCCAGCCAGCAAGTGAACGCCGAAGTGAAAGCACATTTCACCGAAGCCGAAGGGGCCGTGCGAAAGAGTCTATTCGATCCCTTGGCCAAATTAAGTTTGTCGCCCGAGCCAATTTCGCTGGAAACTTCCCAGCAGCGATTGACGCTGCGGCTGCGAATTGCCGGGCAAAATCAGTTGGGCGGCTGCTCGGCTCGGCCGCAAGCATTTTCCGATAGTTTGGCCAGCGCCCAAATGCACGAATCGGCGTTGAACAATATTTTGGATCAACTGCAGCTCGCGGGCCGCACCTTTACCTTGCCGGAATTGTATCGGCATGTTGCCGAGCGGCTAAGTTGGGACCAAACCGAACCCCCGGGCGATTTGTCGGCCGATGTCCACATTACCTTTGCGGCCAAAGATCCGGTCCGCGTGCGCTGCCAGAATGGATTGGTGCAATTGACCTTGGCCGTCGAGGAACTGGAGCAAAAGGCCCGGCGCTGGAATGACTTCGCGGTCACCATCAACTACGAGCCGCAAATCGAAGATTTGCATGTCCGCTTGGTCCGCCAAGGAGCCATTGAATTGGGCGGCGACAATTATAAAGGACAACCCGAAGTAGCTCTGCGTGGAGCATTCAGTAAATTATTCCCGCGGGAACGCTCGTTCGAGCTAGTTCCGGAAATGATCGCTGACAGCCCCCGGTTAGCCGGCCTAAGCATTACCCAGTGCGTGGTTGAAGACGGCTGGATTGGCCTGGCGCTGGGCCCCGAGCGAGATGAAAGTCCTCCGGCGAGCGCCATGCAAAATCCAGCGACGGCGCAGCGCTAGAAATTTCTGGAATTGGATTCGCGAAGTCGCCAGTAGATAATTGCTAAGCGGCAAACGAATCATCGTCCGAATCGGTTCTCATTGCTGCTTATCTTCCAAACCGTAGCGGCCACGGAATTCTGCCGCGGGGTATTTGCGCTCGTTCTTTACCATTTTGTTGCGAATCGCTTCCGAAATGTCGATTTTCAATTCATTGGCCAGCGCCAGGCTGTAGCACAAAATGTCGGCCAGCTCATCGGCGACTTCGCCTAATTTTTCCGGCTCGCTGGCCACAGCCCGCGATTGCTCGATGGTCAGCCATTGAAAATGCTCCATGAGCTCGGCCGCCTCAATGGCCAGCGACATCGAAAGATTCTTTGGTGAGTGAAACTGCTGCCATTCGCGCGCCGCCACAAAGTTGGCAATCAGCGTCCGCAGCTCGGAAACCGTAGTAACTTCATCGTGCATGGTGGAATCGGTGGGAAAATTTGGAGTGGAAAATCAGGGGACGCAAATGCATGATCGCTTGCTACGAGGGACAATCGCCATGGCTGCCGCCGTTTGCCCGCTCGAAATTATTTGTTATACCTGAGTTCATCGGTGCCCAGCCATTACCATTGTGTTCCCCGGATTGGGCCAAGTTGTCAAGAGCGGTGCCCCCTGAGCGTCGGCTGATCAAACATGCGAATTGCTTACTTCGATTGTGCCAGCGGCATCGCCGGCGATATGTTGCTGGGCGCATTGGTCGATGCCGGCGCCGAACTAGCGGCGATTCAATCGGGCGTGGCTTCGTTGGGCTTGCCGGGGGTGAATATCACCGCCAGCGAAGTGCGGCGGCAAGGATTTCGCGGCCTGAAAATCGAAATTCAGCACGAGCCGGAGCAGAAGCACCGGCATTTGCATCAGATTGTGGACATGATTGACGGCGGCGCAATTTCGCCCCGCGCCAAGGATTTCGCTAAGCGAATTTTCAATCGCCTGGGCGAAGCCGAGGCCAAAGTGCATGGCATGGAAATTCGCAAAGTGCATTTCCACGAGGTGGGAGCCATCGACTCCATTGCCGATATCGTGGGCACGGCCATCGCACTGGACCATTTGGGAATCGAGCGGATCGAAGCCTCGCCCGTTCCCACGGGCCACGGTTTTATCACTATTGCCCACGGCCGTTGCAGTATTCCTGCTCCTGCTACTGCCGAATTGTTAACCGGCATTCCGCTGGCCGAAAGTCTCGTAGCGGTCGAATTGACCACGCCGACCGGCGCCGCGGTTCTGGCAGCACTGGCGGAACGGTTTGGGCCACCCCCGGCCATGACCGTCAAAAAAATCGGTTACGGCGCTGGCACGCGCGATTTGGAGGAGCAGCCGAATTTATTGCGGGTGTTGCTCGGCGATGCGGCAGAAGCTGTTCACGTTGGCTTCGACTCGGTCCAAGCGGAAACGCTGTGCCTGTTGGAAACGAATTTGGATGATGTCAGCGGCGAGGTCGTCGGCCACTGCATGGCGCAGCTATTTGCGGCCGGCGCGCTGGATGTATTCTCGTGCGGCATCCAGATGAAAAAAAATCGGCCCGGTGTGTTGCTCAGCGTCTTATGCTCACCGGCCGATAGCGAGTGGCTGGAAGCCATTGTTTTTCGAGAGACCACGACGCTGGGAATTCGCCGCGTCAGCGTGAACCGCCGAAAGCTGGCCCGCCGGCGGCACCAGGTAACGACGCCTTTCGGACCAATCGACGGCTTGCTCGCCACCTTGCCCGGCGGCGAACTGCGATTTTCGCCCGAGTACGAATCTTGCCGCCAGGTTGCCCAGCAGCACGGCGTCGCGCTGCGGAGTGTCTTTGAAGCGGCGGTGCGCGGGTTTACACCGCCCACTTAGAACCGTGCCTCATCCCTTGAGAAGCGCAATCACCCGGCTGAGCAATATAATCGCGCCGACCACGGCCGCCGCCAGCGAAGCGAACAGCACGGCAGCGCTCCCCGTGTCCAATGCATCGCCCAGGTGCGGGTTGCGCTGCTCATCGACTGCCTTGGCCAGGTGCTCTAATGCGGAGTTCACCATTTCCGCCGTCAGCACTCCTCCAATGCACAAGAGCAACACGCACCATTGCCACAGCTCAACCCGCAGCGCGCAGCCGGCAACAATTACCGCCACGGCCACGGCAATGTGGACCTGAAAACTGCTTTGTCCGCGCATGCCGCTGCGCACTCCGCGAAAAGCATCGCGGAATTTTTCGTACCAGGTGCGCGGCGTCGGCGAGCGAGTGCCGGACAAGTTATCGGCGGGCATTTCTCTGGGCCATGTTGTAGGGGGATTTCCAGAACGTGAGGAATGGCGGCAGTCCGAATTCTAGCCTCGGCATTCGTCATCCGTCATTAGCCATTCGGCATTCTCTACTCTAGCCCATACAAGCCGGCGGGGGGCACATCGATGGTGCCGCGGGTGACCGATGGGTCATGTCCTAAGAAACGCGGCACCAGCGCCACGCTAAAGCCGACGTTGCCGCGGCTTACGTCGACGTTGACCGCCATGGTGAACAGGAACGATTCCCCTACGCGCGTTAGGCGAATGTTTTCGCCAATGTTGCCTTGATTGCGAATATCGAACGACGTGCCCAAAGTGGACAGCCATTTTTGCGTCATGCGGTACGTGTAGCTGGCGGTGAACACGTCGCTGGCGATGGGCCCTTCGTAATCGCTGAAGCCGAGGTAAAAGCTGCCTCGGGGCGGTCGGCTGATGAAACCGCCCACCGTGGTGTAACGCTGGCCGTCGCTGAAGAAATCGTACCCGCCATAGGAAACGACCGTCAGCCGATCGCCAACAAACCAATGGAAGTCGTAATCGAGCAGGCCTGCCGCGCTGCCGAAGTTTTGCGTGGGGTCGGGAAAGATTTCAAAGTCCGTATCCAGTGCAATCCAATCGACCACGTGTTCCTGGCCCGGAATGCCGCGCTTGGTTTGCCAACGCTGGTCGATGTCTAATTTGATTTCCGTCACGTCGCCGGCGATTTCGGTGGGGCCGGTAACCCAACCCATCACGTCGCGCCGCAGGGCGTAAAATCGCTCATCAAATTGCAACGGCACTTGAAACGGTGTGAGCGGCGGCGGCGCAATCGCCGGATAATCTTCAAACGCCAATCGCCGCCTGATGGCTTGAATGTTGTTGTCGTCGATCTCGTCGTAAATGGGAATTTTTCCTAAATCGTTCCCCGTGGCGTTGGCGTACAAAAACTCGCCGCCAAACACCACTTTGTGCGCCACGCCGTTCACATTCCACAGCTCGCTTTGAATGGCCGGATTGACCGACCACATGGGAAGCGTGGCTCGCAAGCCAAATTGGCCATAAGCCCGATCGAGGCTGCCCGTCACGTCGCTGGTGGTGGGATCGAATTGACCGGCGCCCCAGTATGCCACCTCGCCCAAAGCATAGGGAACAATTTTGACCGGGCCCGCTTGGAACGGTAAATCGAATTCGTTCCGGGTGGCTGCCCGCAGGCCGTGGGCATCGACGTCGTACGGCAAGAAATTGAACTGCGATTTATCGATCGGATCGGTCGGTTCGTTCACCTGATCCTGCCGCAAGTAACCGACGTTGGTGTGCTCGTACCAGGTGAAGGTATCGTCCAGCAGCGGTTGGCCCAGCCAGTAATGATCGAGCTTGGGCAGATTTTCGGTCTGCGTGAAGAACGGATCGGCATTGGCCGACGCGCTTAATTCAAGCGACATGTTATCCCACGTTTTCCGCAAGCCCAGGCGATCCACCTGATCTTTTTGTTCTTCCCATTCCTGTTGATAGTACTGTTCCAGGAAGTTGCGGTCGGTCACTTCGCCAACTTCCAGCCGCACTTGCCAGTCGTCGGGTAAATCTTCCTCCAATCGCGATAGAGTGCGGCCCCGCCCTGCTTGTGGGAAAGTAAGATCGCGGCGATCTAAACCCAAGTTATCGGAGCCGTGATCGTCGATGTACCAAGCGTCGATAAAGCCGGCAGCCTGGTCGCCGTTTACCAACAGACCGGGCCGGTCGAAGCTAAACTTTGTGCCGCCTCCCAGGCCGCGCAGGCTCAGGTAATCTAAGCTTGCAGTCCAGCTAGTGCCCACTGGCGGATGACGGAACCCCAAAATTTCGTAAGGATTGAAATCGACCAATACCTGGTTTCCGAATACATCGTCGTGGCGATACGTGAGAGCATTCACATACAGCGGCGGACGCTTCAGGTCGCCGGCGAAGTACGGCCAGTAGAACACTGGCACGCCTTCCACCCAAATCACGTTATTTTGTCCGGTCACAAGCTGTTCGTGTTCGGTGATGGGCTCGTTGGTTTGCGGATTGATTTCGGGCTGGCCGGTGAATGGATTGATCAGCGGCACTTGCTCGTCTTGCAGCGTGAGATTGCCCGAGCGGAATTCATACGTGGGAATGCCCAATCGGCTGGTCGTTAGGCTGGCGTTTTGGGCGACGAAGCGATTGGCATCAACCTGCCGCAGCACTTGGGCTTTGAGCCGCACTAATCCTTCAGATTTCGGCACGGGCGTCAGCAGTTCGGAATCTAAGCTCACGCCGTTGCGCAAGTTTACGTTGTAGTAAAAAGCTTTGGCTTGCAACACGCGGTCTCCCTCGCGGAACACGATGTTCCCCTCCAAATACAGTTCCAGCGGTGCGTTTTGCTGTTGCATCATGGTGGTGCCGAAATCGCCGGCGGTCCACAAAACCATGCGATCGGCCGAGACATCGATGGAGCTGGTTAGCCCTAGTTGCCCGCCAACGTTGGGCAAGCCATCGATCAGAATGTTCACGCCGTTGGTGATTGTGACCACGGTTTCGTTTCCGCGGGGTACCGAATCGATTTGCACCGGCACGTCGCTGCGTGGGACGATCCGAACGCGGCGCGTGTTCACCGGCGGCGGTGCATCGGTCGGCAGCGTGGATGGCGGCAGCATTGAAGGCGGGGGCATCGATAGCGGCGGTGCGGCCATGGTGGGCTGCGTTGTCGACGGCTGTGGCGCGCCGAATTGCAGTGGTGAAGTCAATGGCGGTGAAGTTGCTTGCGGCGCCGCTGCCGGCGGAATAGTTTGGGGTAGAAACACTGGCGGGGCTGGAAGCACTCCCTGCGCATTTGGCTGCGGCATTTGCGCGCTTGCGGCGCGAGTAAGCAGTGCGGTGATTACAGCCAAGAATACAAGCGCCAGCAAATGTGCCCATCGGAAGCGACAGCCGCGCGCAACAGCACCAGGCTCGCGCACAGAGAACTGCGCGCGGAAAGCGGTCCGCACAACAAGAGCGGTGAAACGCACGTTCAGAAAAGTGATCCTTGTCCTGCGCGATTGCGAAGCAGATGAGCAAGCGGCCCGATGTGCAAACATCGCGCCCCAATGCTCAGCGTGCGCGCGCTCGCGCCGACGGCTGTTAAAACTCGATCTGCTGGAAAAGACGAAAACCCTTGCGAGATGAGACTTTACCTTGCGAAAAGCGGGGCGGATTATAGGTCCAAATTCACGAAATGGTCAAGCCGGAAACGGCCGCCGATAGCATGACCTAAGTATTTTTTACACAACGAGTTACAATTGGGAGCCCCAACCAAGATTTTGCCTTCATCGCCAGCATCGCGGTTAGCCACTACAAACGGTGGCCGCCAAGTTAGCATGTACGCCACGCCTACGAATGTCGGATTTATGATCGCGGCCGGATTGGGAACCGGCGTGCTGGGAGCGATTTTGGGAACCGGCGGCGGCGTTTTTTTGATCCCGCTGTTGCTCCTGGCGTTTGGTGTTCCCATGCACTATGCCGTGGCGACCAGCATTGTTTCGGTCGTGGCCACTTCCACCGCCGTTGCCAGCGTGAATGTAGAACGTGGCACAGCCAACATGCGCCTGGGAATGACGTTGGAAATTGCCACGTCGCTGGGGGCCATCACCGGCGGTTTGACGGCCGGCTGGCTCCCGCCGACGGCGCTAGAGATTTTATTTGCCATCGTGCTGTTGCCGACCGCGGTGTTGATGTGGCGCGGAGTAACAGAAAATGTGGGTGACGCTTCCCCAACAACCGATGAATTGAAATCAACCTCGGCTAACCACCGGGAACGTTCCGCGCTGTTGGCCGGTCGCTATTTTGATCCGCGCCGAGGCCGCAACGTGGTTTATCAAGTGCAGCGTTTGTGGGCTGGGCTGGGTATTTCGTTTGTCGCAGGAAATTTATCCGGTTTGTTAGGCATCGGCGGCGGCGTGTTCAAAGTTCCCGCCCTTCACCTGGCTTGCCGGGTGCCAATTCAAGCGGCGGCGGCTACTTCCAATTTTATGATTGGCGTAACGGCCGCAGCCAGCGCGTTTTTGTATTTCGGCCGTGGCGAGGTGCGCCCTGCCACCACGGCGGCAATTGTACTGGGCGTCATTGCGGGCTCGGCCATCGGCTCGCGAATTGGGCCAGCGCTGCACGGAAAATTTGTCAAGCGTCTTTTCGCCGTCTTGTTAGTTGCCGTATCTGTGCAAATGTTCGTGCGCGCACTGGGATGAGGAGCAAACCATCATGAACAATCAGCATGAGCCGGTAGACCGTTTGGCGCGAGCCGTCCATCTATGCTTGTTGACCGGCTTGGTCATTAGTGGCTTGCTGATGCTGGCCGGACTGCTGGTGGCGATGATCAAACATCAACCCCGGCCGGAAGCGCTCGTTACCAAATTGCCTGATCTTTTGCACATGGCGGCCGAAGGCAACGGCGTGGCTTGGATGGAATTGGGAATTTTCGCGCTGGTGCTTACGCCGGTGGTGCGCGTCATTGTCTTGGCGATCGGTTGGGCCGTGCGTCGAGAACAGCGGATGGCGCTCATCGCAATGACCGTGTTTTGCTTGCTCCTGCTCAGCATTTATTTGAGCATCGGCTAGCCAGAGCGGGAACGGACCACTGGCGCGTGCGCCGCGCTTAAAACTCAAAGGTGGCGTACAGCAGCAAATTCAGGCCAATGCGTTCCGCATCGTCCTTGGTGTACCCTTCGCATTCGAGCGAGTCGTGCTTTTCCAGCGCGCAGCTCAAATCGTACGGCGAGAAAATCACCGCGTAACGATCGCCGATTTTTAGCCCTTCCAATTCCGGCGCACCGTGGTGTGTTTTGGCTTGCAACGGGCCATCCGCCGCCCGACTTTGCGGTACCCGGCGCGTGACCTGCGACAAATCGTAGCCGCCGAATTCTGTCGAAAACATCGGATGATTGGCCGGAATCGGCTCCAGCTTGATTCCCTGATCGGCGAACAAATCGTTGATTTCGCGGCGGAAGGAGGCGGTGAAATCGCGGTTGGCGCAAATCGAATCGGCAATCAGCGTGCCCCGCTCCAAATACTTGTGCAGCGCTTTCTTTTCCTCGTCGGTCAAGCGAAAATTCGCCCGGCCGTGCATGAACAGCACGTCGTAGTTGAATAAATCGGGATCGGTAATTTGCACCTGCCGCTGCTCCGGGCTGAAGCGGGCCTTCAATTCGCGATTGGCAGCCCGCAAGAGTCCGGGCAAAGCCCCCGGCGCGGCGTCGCAACCGCCGGGATGCCGGAGGTTGGCCACGTAGCGTTTGCCGCGCTCGAAGGTATCTTCCTCCTTCGGATTTTGATCGGCGAGCTGGAAATTTTCGTCCTTGCTTTTTAGCGCCCGATTGGTGGCGTAGGCCAGCACGTTAATGCCCATCGAAAGCGCTGCGTTGAGCTGCTCCTGAATCACCGCGTTCAGCTTGCGATCTCGGCCGGCAGCAATTTCCCAGTAGCACGAAAGGCCGTTAGGCAAATCGCCTTTGTTGGGTTCCGGTGGAGCCACGTACACCACGCTGGTGCGGCAGCCGTAATCGACGCTCCACAAGTTGGGGCGCAGCGCCGGCCGCACCGGTTCTTCGGCAGTCCACAGCGGATGTTCCGGCGGCACGGGCTTCAATCGGTATTCCGGCTCTTCAAAAATTTTATCGACGAGAGCGCGAAAGCCCGTGTCGAACCCTTCGCTATCCGTGCAGCAGGCTTCGGCGAAAATGAAACCGCCCCGATCGATGTATTCGCGCAGCTTTTGGGCCTGATCGAGCAATTCCGGATCTTTGCTGCCGCTGAGGTACAACACCGGCGTTTGCAGCAAATCGTCGAGCGTGGCATCGGCCAAATCGACAATTTGCCATGACAATCCTAGCGGAAAATCTTTTTTCCATTTCGTTTCGACGTACGTCGTCAAATTTGCCAGGTCGGAGCGATGCCGGGCCCAGTCGTTGTCGTTGCCGTATCGGGCTTTGGAAATCAATATCGGTCGCCGGCCTTTAGCTAAAAACAATAGCGCAAAGCTTGTGGCAATGCGCGGGTCGTCTTCGGCATGGCCCATGCCTTTCCAATAGCCCGAAAGCACGTCTTGCTTGGCGACCAGATATTCGGCGCCCATGCGGTACCAATCGTAATGCTGGTTCGTGCCGCGGCTGATAAAAAACCGGTGCGATGTCATCCGGCCCACGCGCTCCACCGCGTACAAATAATACAAATTCCAAATGCGCTGCACTTGCGGCGGCCCGGGATTAATTTGCACCGAAAAATTGTTGCCCAGCCACGTCAGGCCATCCTCCATGGCTTTAACGGCCGGATTGTTGCCGCGCTGCCCGCAACACTTCAAACCTTGCGGCGTAACTTCAGCATCGCCGGAGTTTAAACGTCCGGACGCAATGAATACCGAGGTAATGCCGGCGCAGGTCATGCTGCCTCGGCCGGGGGCGCCTTGCCCTTCATAGGGCCAGGAGCCGTCGTTGTTTTGCAGCCGCAGCCAGTATTGGAGGGCCAAATTCCAGGTGCGTTCGGTCACTGGCACGCCCACCCGTTCCGCCTCGTACAGCGCCAGCAGTGCAAACTGCGAATTGGACGGATCGCCCATGCCCAAGCCTTGCGAGTACGTCCACGAGCCGTTGGCATTTTGCAGTTGCTCCAGCCACTGCACGTTGCGGCGAATGAGGAGCAAATCTTTCTTCGGCTCCGCCAGGCACAGCACCATGGTTTGCAGCGAAACGACGTACGTCTTATCCGGCGGCAAGCTGCGCAGATAATCTAGCGCCCGCTCAATTTGTGGATCATTTACCGGCACGCCGGCATTCAACAGCGCCAAAGTGCACAGGGCGGTGACGCCGCCGGTGTTGCCGATGTAATCGTTCCACGCGCCGTTTTGATTTTGGGTGCCTTTGAGGTAGGTAATGCCCCGTTCGATGGCGGTGCGCACTTGGCCTGCCGTAATTTCCCCCGGCGCGTCGTCGGCACAGGCGGGCCGCAAAATCAGCAGAATTGATACTAACGGAAACCACCAGCACGCCGGGCATCGCTTCATGACAAACGCATCCTTTGCTAAAGCCGAAGCGTTACACAACCATTGTAGACTCTTTAACTTACGGCCGCAATAAACCGCCGGTTTACGTTGCTTGAATGCGGTCGGGGTTATACGATGAGAGAATGAGCCCGCCGCGTGCCACTTGCTAGCGATGAAGGTCTGCAATTATGCCCTCAGAATCGACCACCGCATCCACCGCCACGCCTCCTGCTGCCGGCGCGAAGTCGCGCAGCCTGGGAGACATTTTGCAAGAGTTCAGCCATCATCGGCGGTTGATGCAGGAAGAGCTGCAAAAAATCATCATCGGGCAAAACGAGGTCATCGAGCAAATGTTCGCCGCCATTTTCACGCGCGGGCATTGTCTGCTGGAAGGCGTGCCGGGCTTGGCAAAAACATTGATGGTCAGCACTGTGGCGCGAATTCTGGATGTGCAGTTCAAGCGTATTCAATTTACGCCCGACCTCATGCCCAGCGACATTACCGGCACAAACGTGCTGGAAGAAGACGAAAACGGCCGCCGCAATTTCCGCTTTGTCGACGGCCCCATTTTCACCAACATTTTGCTGGCCGACGAAGTCAACCGCACGCCGCCAAAAACACAGGCCGCGTTGTTGCAGGCCATGCAGGAACGGGAAGTCTCCATCGGACAAATCACGCATCCGCTGCCGGAACCGTTTTTTGTGATCGCCACGCAAAACCCCATCGAGCAGGAAGGAACGTATCCGCTTCCCGAAGCGCAGCTTGACCGGTTCATGTTCAACATCAAAGTCGATTACCCCACGGCCAGCGAAGAGGAGCAAATTCTCAGCTTCACCACCCGCAACGAAAAGCCGGAAGTTCGCAAAGTGCTCAGCGGCAAGGCCATTGTGAATTTGCAGAAATTGGTAGGCAGCGTGGCGGTGAGCGAGTACATCGTCAAATATGTGGCACGGCTGGTCCGGGCCACGCGCCCCAAGGATGCCTCCGCCCCCGAGTTTATCCGCGACCTGGTCGATTGGGGCGCCGGCCCGCGCGCCGGCCAGTTTTTAATTCAAGGCGGCAAAGCGCTGGCTGCCATGGAAGGGCGCTTCAGCGTGGCCATTGACGACGTAAAAAAAATCGCTGTTCCCGTCCTGCGGCATCGCTTAAGCACTAATTTTCAAGCCCAGGCCGAGGGCATGAGCAGCGAAGCCGTCGTGTTGCGCCTGCTGAAAGAAATTCCCGAGCCTGAAATCCCCAAATACGAAAAACGCTAGTATCCAAGCCGACGACTTGGTCGTCGTTGGTGGACGGCAAAAGCCGCCGGGTTGGAACGCTGCTTCATGTCCACCGTCGAAAAATATCTGAAGCCGGAAGTCGTACGCCAAATTTCGCGGCTCGACTTACGGGCGCAATTCATTGTGCGCGGCTTTTTGCAAGGCCTGCACGCCAGCCCGTTCCACGGCTTTTCGGTCGAGTTCAGCGAGCATCGCAAATACACGCCGGGCGACGACCCGGACGACATCGATTGGCTGGTGTATGCCAAAACCGACAAGTATTACATTAAAAAATTTGAAGCGGAAACCAACATCACCGGTTATCTGGTGATGGATCTCAGCCGCTCGATGGGCTACACCTACCGCCAGGAGCTTACGAAGTTCGAATACGGCGTTTGCCTGGCCGCGGCCTTGTGCTGGTTGATGGTTCATCAGCAAGACCCGGTTGGCTTAATCACCTTCGACGAGCAAATTCGCGCCAGCCTGCCTGCCAAAAGCAAGCGGACCCAAATTGGGCAAGTGTTGTCGCTGTTGGCCAAGTTGCAGCCTGAAGGAAAAACGAACATCGCCCACAGCCTGATTCAAATTGCCGCCATGCTCCGGCATCGCAGCCTGGTGATGCTGTTTTCCGATTTGCTGACCGACCCGGAACCGGTTTTTTCGGCACTGGGTCGGCTGCGGCACCGGGGGCACGATGTCATTTTGTTTCACATTTTGGACGAAGCCGAAGTGAACTTTCCGTTCGACGGCGTGATCGAATTCGAAGAGCCCGAAACCGATGATCGGCTGCAAGTGGATGCCGACAATTTCCAGGCCGAGTACATCGGCGCCATGCGGGAATTCCGCGAGCGTTATCGCCGCCACTGTTTTCAATTGGGCGTCGATTACGTGCCGCTGGATACCAGCATGCAATTCGACCGCGCCCTCACGGAGTATCTGCTCAGCCGCCGGAGCCGGCACTGAAATCTTTTGAATTACCACGAAGGACACAGAGGATCACGGAGAAAGACGAGTAAATGAGGAAGCCAAGAAACCAGGAATAAAATTTCTGATTAATATATTTCGTCCGGAGAAAACAGAGTTCAATAAATTCTAGCGATTGTTTATTCCTGTATTCCTAACTTCCTGGTTTCATTATTAATTTCTTTCTCCGCGATCCTCTGCGTCCTCTGTGGTAAACAAAGCAGCGTAGCAAGTAAATGAGTCTGACATTTTTGACGCCCCTGATGCTTGCGGGAGCCGTGCTGGTGGCGGCGCCGATTGTGCTGCATTTGGTCATGCGGCAGCAGCCCAAGCGTTTATTGTTTCCCGCGCTGCAGTTTATTCGCCAGCGCAACGATGCCAACAAGCGGCGGCTGAAGTTTCGGCATTTATTGCTGTTGTTATTGCGTTGTGGTGCCATTGTACTGCTGGCCCTGGCGTTGTCGCGCCCCAGCTTGCAATCGGCCGGCTTGCTAGGCGATCAAGAAGCGCCGGTTGCCGCCGCGCTGGTGTTCGACACTTCGCCACGGATGGAATACCGGCTCCAAAATCAAACGCGATTGGAGGTGGCGCGGGAAGCGGCCGAGCGGGTAATGGCCAAGCTGCCGGCGGAAAGCGACGTGGCAATTATCGATTCGCGCACCGCCAGTGCCGCCTTTTCGATCGATCCGGCCGCCGCCAAGCAGCGCTTGGGCCGGCTCAGCATCAACGCCGCCGCTCAACCGCTTCCTGGCTTGTGTGAGGAAGCGCTGCGTTTGGTTAGCGAAAGCAGCAAAGGCCGCAAGGAAATTTACGTGTTCACTGATTTGGGCCGTGCCGCGTGGTCGGCTGATTCCGCTCAGCGGCTGCGAAATCAATTAGCCGAAAAAACCGACGTGGCGTTGTACTTAATCGATGTGGGAATTGCCGATCCGCAAAATTTATCGCTGGGCGATTTGCGGCTTTCGGCCGACACCCTGGCCAAAAATACGCCGCTGCACTTGGAAACCAACTTGTTGGTCACTGGCCGCGAGCCGAACGAAAGCAGCGTGGCCCTGGAGATCATTGATTCCGCCGGCAAGTTTCAGCGGCGAGAGCAAGCCACGGTGAAGCCGGCGGTCGATCAGCCGCAACCCATCGAATTCCAAATTGCCGGCCTGGAAGAAGGCACGCATCAAGGCTTCGTGCACATTGACGGCGAGGATAATTTGCCCACCGATGACGCCCGCTATTTTACCGTCGACGTTCGGCCGCCGTGGAAAGTGTTGATCGTTGCGCCCCAGCCCGCCGAGCGGCATGCCGTGTTTCTGACCGAAGCGCTGGCGCCCGCCACGTTCCGCCGCACAGGCCAGGCCCGATTTGAATGTATCGTAATTCCCTTTGCAGATTTGTCTGCTCCCAACGCTCCGGCGCTGGACGATTACGCGGCGGTTTGCTTGCTCGATCCGCCGCCGCTGGCCGACACGGTGTGGCAATCGCTCACGACGTATGTCGAACATGGCGGTGGCCTGTCCGTTTGGCTGGGCCGCAATGCCGAGGCCAAAGGCGCATCGGTCGATAACTTTAACACCCCCTCGGCGCAAAAATTGATGCCCGGAAAATTGGCCCGGGTGTGGCGCAGACAAGATGCTTTTCTGGCGCCGCAAGATTACCAGCACCCGCTGTTGGCGAAATTTCGCAGCGTGGCTGGCGGCGTGCCCTGGGATGCGTTCACCGTTTGGTCGCACTGGCAATTGTCAGACTTGGCCGAAGGGGTTAACACCGTGCTTTCGTACAGCAATGGCCAGGCGGCGTTGTTGGAGCGCAGCGTAGGCAAAGGGCGCGTGCTGCTGTTCACCACGCCCATTTCCGACGAAGCTACCGAGGCCGACTTGTGGAACTTGCTGCCGCTGGGGAGCGAGCCCTGGCCGTTTGTCATGCTTTCCAACGAAATGCTGCTGTACTTGGTAGGCAGCGGCGAAGAACGCTTGAATTACCAGGCCGGGGAAACCGTCACCCTGCGAGTTCCGGAAAATCAGCGGCAACTGATCTTTTCACTGCGGGCGCCCAATGGTGAAGAGTATCCCCAGGCGGTCGATCAAAAATCGGGCCTCATGACCATTACCGCCACCGGCGCCGTGGGAAATTATTTGCTTCGTTCCGGCGGCACCGAAGGGGGTGTGCGGCGCGGATTCAGCGTGAATGTGCCGGCCGTGAGCACCGATTTAACGCTGCTATCCAAAGACGATTTAACCGCACTGTTGGGTAAAGATCGCTTCCATTTGTCGCGCGGCCAGGACGAAATCGAACGCGATGTAAGCCTCGGCCGCACAGGCCGGGAGTTGTATCCGCTGTTGATTTTGCTCGTGGCAATTGCCCTGGGGATGGAGCATTTGCTGGCCAACAAGTTTTATCGCCGTGATGCCCAAACCGAGCAAACCGCCCAGCGCAAAGCAGCCACGGCCGCCATCATTGCTGAGGAGACCGGAACCAAGCCCGAACAAGAAACAGTCGGCGCTGCCTGAATGTTTGAAACAAGGATCGAATTTTTTAGCCGCGTCTCTTAGGGCGCGCTGCGTTCATGAACGGATGGACTTGCAATCCGGTGGGTGGTTACGGCCTGGTCACGGCGACTGCGGCCGTAATGCTGGTGGTGATGATGCTCACCAATCCGCAAATGCGGCGAATGAGCCCGGTGCGCCGTTGGACGCTTGTCGCTTTGCGGCTGGTCGTGTTTTTACTCGTCATTGCTGCGCTCTTGCGCCCCACGCGAATTTACACCCAAATCCGCGAGCGCCCCGCCACGTTGGTGCTGCTGGTTGATCGTTCCAAAAGCATGCAAACCGAAGATGCCTTTGGCGACCGCACACGCTGGGACGCCGTGCACGAAACCATTGCCCAATCGCTCCCGCAACTGTCGAACATGGGAGAAAACTTGGAAGTGAAGGTTTACGTGTTCGATCGCGAGGTCACCCCGCTCGAGTTCGCGCATGGCAAGCTCGACTTGGGAAAAGCAGCCGACGGCTCGGAAACGGCCATCGGCTCCGCACTGGACGATGTGCTGCGGCGCGAAAGCGGCAAGCGGCTGGCCGGCGTCATTTTGCTTTCCGACGGCGCCCAGCAGTCCTACGCTCCGCGAGATTTGCAGCCGCAATTGCCGGCCCGACGGTTGAATGACCTGCCCGCGCCCTTGTACACCATTACCTTCGGCCAGGACCGCGCGGCCACGCAATCGCGCGACGTGGCCATTACCGATTTGGTGGTTAGCCCCAGCGTGTTCATCAAAAACGAGCTGAGCATTGGCGGCACCGCCCGCGTGACGGGGCTGGTCAATCAGCCGATTCCCGTGCAAGTGCTGTTTGAAACCAGCCCAGGAAAAATGGAGCCGGTCGCCTCCACCATGCTGCGCGCCAATCAAAACGGCGAGCAAATTAAATTCGACCTTTCGTACATTCCGCAAACGCCCGGCGAGCGCAAAATTACGCTCCGAGCCGAGCCGCAACCCGGCGAGCGAATTACCACCAATAACGAGCTCAGCACGTTTGTAAATGTGCTAGACGGCGGGCTGAACGTGCTGTATTTGGAAGGCGAGCCTCGATCAGAGCTCACTTTTATTAAGCGCTCGCTGGAGATGTCGCCGGACATTAAGGTGGACTTTGTCTACTTCGACAAGCGCGAGCGCAGCCACTGGCCCATCAACATGGCCGATCGCTTGGCGCAGGGAAAATACAACGTGTATATTCTCGGCGATTTAGATTCGTCCGTCTTCCGGCCCGAAGATTTGGAATTGTTGCGCAACGACGTGCTGCATGGAGCCGGGCTGATCATGCTCGGCGGGTTCCATAGTTTTTGGGGGGGCGGTTATCAGAAAACGGCCCTGGCCGATGTGTTGCCGCTGGCGGTGCGGTCGGTCGATCAACTTTCTCGACAAGATTTTGACGCCCCCATTCGCGAAGATTTGCATTTGAAGCCCCGGCCGGTGCCCAATGGCGTGGGTCCAAATAAGACCGGCGTGCAAATGCTGCCCGATCAGCGTTTTGGATACGAGCCGCCGATGCGGTTGGCAAGTCCCGAGCAAAATCGCGCCGTCTGGGAAAAATTACCGCCGCTGGACGGAGCCAATAAGTTCGAAGCGTTAAAGCCCGCCGCCCGGCCGCTGGCCGATACCGCCGCTGGCCAACCGCTGTTGGTGGCCGCCGAGCCTGGCGATGGCCGAGTGTTGGCGTTCGCCGGCGATTCCACCTGGCGGTGGTTCATGCAGGGCTTCCAGCGCGAACATAAACGCTTCTGGCGGCAGGTAGTATTGTGGCTGGCAAAAAAAGAAGACACCGACGAGCAAAAGGTGTGGCTCAAGCTGGCCCAGCGACATTTTCCGCCGGCCGCCCGAATCGATTTTTCCACCGGCGCGCGCACCGCGGAAGGGGAACCCATTGTCGGCGCCACGTTCACTGCCACCCTCATTTCGCACGACGGCGTCAAGCGGCCCATTCCTCTGGCGCACCAGGCCGATCAATACGTGGGCCAGTTGCGCGATGTGATCGAGCCGGGCGATTATTCCATTTCGGTGCAGGCGACCAAAGACGGCGCCCCACTCGGCGAAACCAAAGCGCGGTTCGTGGTTTTCGAGCAAGATTTGGAATTGGAAAATGCCGCCGCCCGGCCGGAACTGATGGCCAGCTTGGCCAAGCTGACGGCCGAAAGCGGCGGCGAAGCCATCGCCCCGGAGCAGCTGCCCACGCTGCTCAAACACATCAAGGAGCACCCGCGCGATCGGGAAGTAGCCACCGAAACCAAGTTCACCCCCTGGGACAGCCCGCCGTTTTTCTTGTTGATTGTCGGGCTGTTGTGCGTCGAATGGTATCTACGCAAACGCTGGGGCTGGGTGTAGAGGGGACCAGAGTTCAAGATTCAGAAACTGGTAGTGCTGATCGCCGAAGATCACACGACCAGCTCTGACTTACCTTTCTGAGCAGCCGTTTTTGATAAGTTGAATACGGAAAACATAACTTCAGGCGGATTCGACGATTAGGCGGTGTTTGGCCGGTGGAATGGGTAAGCCCAGTTTTTGCAGGCTTTCCAAGTGCAAATCCAATGCTTCGCAGGCGTGGGCGAAAGCTTCCGAAAGCGTGGAGCCACTGGTAATGATGTCGGGAAAGTCGGAGAAGTCGACCGTGTAGGCCGGATCGTTGGCTTGATAATGAATCGTGAATACATAGCCGCGATATTCGTGCATCGTGGTCATAAATCGAGTGCCTTCAAAAGTTTTTTGATGTCGGCAGGGTGACAAGTCTTGTGTCGTCCGTACGGTTTTACAAGCGTTAGCAATCGGCCGTCCTGACGATGATACGTGCAATGGCTGCCGCGTTGGTTAAACAAAACAAAACCCTCTTGCCGCAACAAGGTATGAACCTCGGCGTAGCGGATGCTGTTTGGACTGCTTTACATCCTAACTATAAGCTTATCACGCTTAGTCATTACCTGCACGCATTCTTGTTTTGTATGGTCAATCCACCATACATGATAAATTTACCCGATTTGCAGTTTCCAAAATACGCACCGGGATCACAGCCGCTCGTTCCATTCACGGTTGCTATATTTTTCGGCCACAAGTTGGTCGGTGAGGGAGCGGGGCCAATTCGGGCAATCTTCTGTTGCGGAGAAAGCGGTTATCAGGGCTTGCCGCAAAGCAGGGGCGCCCAGCGGCAGATTCGTGAGAAAATCGGCGTGGTTGCGATGTTCACGATAGGCCGGCTGGCGCGACGGCATCTTCAACAGCGAGCTAATTTCCTCCAACGGGAAGCGGTACAGCAGAGTGCCGTGATACAAAAAGTGACCGCGTTTGCAGCGTAAACTATTGCCGGAGAATTTTTTCTCCCCGAGCACTAAATCGCTGATGCCGGCGCGAGAGACACCGGAGATGTTTTTACCCAAGGCCGCGGCAATGGTCCCCAGCACGAACGAATGTGCCTGATCAATGGGCCGCAAGTCGGGTCGCAGTTCATAACTCAATACCACGGCATACATCAGGCAGCCCGGGCCGGTTAAAATCGTCGCTCCGCCGCTGGCACGCCGCAGCACCGGCACGCCGCGCGCGGCGCAAGCGTTGAGGTTTACTTCATCGGCCAAGCGCGAGGAACTGCCGGCCACAAGCATCCCTTGGCGCGGTTCCCACAGCCGCAGCACTTCTCGGCTCTCGTTGGAGCTGGCTTCCGCAGCATCTAATAGCGCCTCGTCCAGCGCCAAATTCTCTTGCGGAGTGTTGAGGGTGAGGTCGAGTAATCGCACGGTAATTCAAGCGTAGTGGAGTTCGGTTCAATCCTGGGTTGACGAGCGATCTTTGGTCCCTAGACTTACATGTCTTAGCGCGTCATTCTGTGCGATCACATCATGTCCGATATCAAGCCACCGCCTAATTCCCTTTCGTCCGACGATGCGTTGCCGCCGGTGGAACCCCCCAGCGCCGGCTTTCTGGTGCAGCTATTTCTGATTCCCGGGCTGATTGTCGCCATTATTGTCGTCGTGTGGCTGTTGTTCCACTGGCTGGCACAAATGGGGAACGATCCGCGGGAGTATGTCAAAAAGCTGCGGGGCAATAACGAAGTTCGCTGGCAGGCGGCGGTCAACTTGGCCGGCGTGCTGCACAGCTCGGCCGGCGACGAATTGAAGAAAGATTCTACGGTCGTTGCCGATTTAGGCCAAATTCTGACGGACGAAATCACCGCCGCCAACACGGACGAGCGCTCCATCAATTTGCGCGTGTATTTGTGCCGGGCCCTGGGCGAATTTCAAGTCGAAGCGGCCCTGTCGCCGCTGCTAGTGGCCGCGACCACGCAGCGCTCGGATGCGGAAATGGATGTGCAGCGCGCCGCCGTTCAGGGCTTGGCAACGCTGGCGGCTAATTTGAACGAAGCCAAGCCCGGCTGGAACCACGCAGATTTAATGGCCACTTTGTTGGCTGTTTCCAAATCCGACAACGACAATTTGCGAACGGAAAGCGCCTTTGCCCTGGGGATCATTGACGATCCGGAAACCACGGCCCGGCTGACGCAAATGCTGGACGATCCGCACGCCGATGCTCGCTTTAACGCGGCCACGGGATTAGCCCGCCGGGGAGACAAGGCGGCGCTGCCCGGCCTGTTGGAAATGCTTGATGCCGATCAGCGTTTGGCCACGGAGGGGGAGTCGCCGGAAAATCGGCAAGAAAAAACGGCTCTGGTCAACATCGCGGGCTTGCAGGCCCTGGCGAAGTTGGCCGATCAAAACTCGACGATCGATTTGAGCCAAGCGCAAGTGCTCGTGGAGCGATTGACGAAATCGAACATTCCCGACGTCCGGGCCGCTGCGGTCGCTGTGCGCGAAAAACTGGCGCGGCGGCAAGCGCGGCCGCCGGCAGAAGAAGCAAAATCTACAACCGCCACAAAGTAATTTTTCTGGGAGATTCAAATTATGGCAGCCAGCCGCGCGGAAGTGATCGAGTTATTGAAGACCGCCTATTCCATGGAGTTGGAAACGGTGATAAATTACATCGCCAACAGCACAAATTTGGACGGTGTGCGAGCGGAAGAAATTAAAAAATCATTGGCCGCCGACATCACCGCCGAAATTGGCCACGCCACACAATTGGCGCAGCGCATCAAGCAACTGGGCGGATTAACGCCCGGCTCAAAAGGCGTGAAGCTGGGAAATCAAAAGCAACCCGGTGAAGACACGACCGACGTCATCGCCGTGATTGAAGCAGTCATTGAAGCGGAAGACGCCGCGTGCAAGCAGTACCGGAAAATTATTCAGGCGACCGAAGGGGACGACTACGTGACGCAAGACATGTGCGTCACACTCTTGGGCGATGAAGAAGAACACTTGATTCTGTTCAAAGGATTTTTGAAGGAATACAAGAAATCGTGATGCGGCTAAGCGATGAGTAATGGGCGGTGGCGCAATTTGAACATAGCCCGACTGTGTCACTCGGGCGCTCGCGTAAATAAAATGCGCCAGCGAAAACATAGCTTTTTATTGCATCGTGCGCAGGCGAATTTGTTAAGCTTTGCCGGTTAGGAAAAGAGCCTTCGTCAAAAGCAGCCCGGCCAGCACTTTGCGCGACGGACCACCGTTTTGAGGTCGGCGAAAGCGTGCAGGAACTTCAAAAAATCTGATTGAACTGAAGTCATTGCTGGCATTGGCTTTTGGGCACGACTTTTGCTTTTCGCATTTGCATAGCGCGCATTTGTCCGCCAAATTCGTGTGTATGGTGCGCGCACGCGCGACGGACCCGTTTTGCGTGGCTGCGCTTGTAGTTTTTGCAAACAGGAAGTGACCCAATCCATGAACAAACTCGCCCCCTTCACGATGTTGTTGGTCGCCGCGGCGACCGGCGCGATTGCTTCCCATGCCGATGGATGCGGCGCCTGCGGTGGCTGCTCCACGTGCGGCGTCTGCACGGAAACCGCCTACCGCTTGACTTATCAAACGGTGTACGACGAACGCCAAGTCACCGCGTATCGCATCGATACGCAAACCATTTACCAGGACCGTAAAGTGACTTCGTATCGGCCGG
>DASRSD010000175.1 GCA_035656635.1 Pirellulales bacterium | reverse complement strand
CAGTTGTGCATACACGGTTCCCATTTCCAATCCGATGTAGCCACCACCAACGACGAGCAGCGAATCTGGTACGTCAGGCAATTCCAGCGCACCGGTGGAATCCATCACTCGTGGCGTGGGTAAATCGAAGACGGGAATTTTCATAGGCCTCGAACCCGTGGCTAAAATACAATGGTCGTAGGCTAGCTCCTCCGTATGGCCTGGCTGATCGGTATGCTCCAACCGCAAGGTGTTGGAGTTTTCGAACCACGCCCGTGCTTGCACGACCTGCACTTTACGACGCTTCGCCAATTGTGCGAGGCCGCCGGTCAGCGTTTGGATGACTTTTTCCTTTCTGGTACGCAGTGCGTCGATTTTGATTTTGGGTCGTGGAAATTCAACGCCCCACTCGGTCATTTCGTGCGCTTCGTCAATTACTTTAGCGACATGCAGCAATGCCTTCGAAGGGATGCAGCCTCGCAGCAAGCACACGCCACCCAATCGCGGTTCACGCTCCACCAAAATAACTTGCATTCCCAGATCGGCGGCCAAAAACGCCGCGGCGTACCCACCCGGTCCGCCTCCAAGTACGACAAGTTGAGAATGCATTAGGCTAATCGCGAAGACTTAAATGGAACCAGAATGCTTAGTTAACCAGCAATTATACGAATTGTGAATGACACAGTGTGGTAAACAAGGCATGCCCAGTCAAGGACGTGTGAATGCGGGGGATTTACAGATTCCTAAGCGGCCTCGCTGAGATGGTGAATTTCCTGGCCACTTGGTGTATCCTGAGTGATTCGCATTTCATTGCAATCTTGCCTCCGTAAATCCGTATGGTCGAAAACGCACCGGTCAAAACGCTGCAATTCAAGGGACTGACAATTGAGGGTTATTCTCGCGCTGCAGTCCAAACGTATTGGCGTATCCCGGAGTTAAAGCTGGGCTTCGATCTGGGCGTGCAACCGTGGACGTTCATGGGAACCGACACATGGTTTGTCTCGCATTGCCATCTCGACCACATCGCAGCGCTTCCGGTTTATGTGGCCCGGCGACGGCTAATGAAAATGGCGCCCCCGACCATTTACCTGCCTGAGTATTCCATCGAATTAGTCGAACGACTTTTGAAATTATTTACACGGCTCGATGGCGGTCGGATGCCGTGTCACTTGGTGCCGACGAAGCCGGGGGACGAAATTGAACTCTCACGCGAACACGTCGTTACCGTTTCAGCAACGGAACATCGTGTGCCGTCGCTAGGATTCGTGGTGTGGGACCGGCGGCGCAAGCTGAAACCACAATATCAACAGCTTAGCGGCGACCAAATTCGTGATTTGCGATTGAGCGGCGCCGATGTGACCGATGAAGTACGCGTGCCGATTGTGGCTTATGTCGGCGACAGCGCCCCTGCCGGGCTAGACCGTTGTCCGGCTATGTATGAAGCTCGCGTGTTAATTACCGAACTAACTTTTATCGCCCCTTCACACAGAAAGGAAAAAATCCACAAGTACGGACATATTCACTTGGATGACATTGTGGAGCGGCGCGAAAAGTTTCGAAACGAATTAATCATCGCTTCGCATTTTAGCGCGCGGTACACCTCGGAACGAATTCATCGCATCGTGCAACGTAAAATTCCTGGCATGCTTGATGGCCGCTTGTATTTATGGGCGTGAAAATAAAGATTCGTGAATTGCCGGCTGTCGCTGCACAGTCCGATCACTGTTCGACTAAGCCTCGGACGGAACAACTCACCTTGCCCTCCGTTGCACTGCCAAATTCTGCTTACATTCATGTACCGTTTTGTCGACATCGATGCGGATATTGCAATTTTACGTTAGTAGCCGGGCGAGATGATCTGATTGAGCCATTTTTAGCTGCGCTAGAAAAAGAATTGAGTTGGCTCGGTCAACCACGGGAAGTTGAAACTTTATTTTTAGGCGGCGGCACGCCAACGCAATTAAAAGGGCGCCTACTGCAGCGGCTGTTGCAAACAGTACTGCGCTGGCATCCACCGGCAAGCAGCGGCCCCGGCGGAGTCTGCGAATTCAGTGTGGAAGCAAATCCAGCAGATGTGAACATGGAAATGGCTTCCATTCTTGCCGATCACGGCGTCACACGAGTTAGTTTGGGCTCGCAATCATTCCACGCTGATAAATTGCGGATGCTTGAACGCGATCATCGGTCAAAAGACACTTGCCATGCAGTGGAAATCGTGCGAAGCCTGGGAATGAAAGTGTCGCTGGATTTAATCTTCGGGGTTCCGGGGGAATCGCTGGCTGACTGGCAAAGCGATTTGGCAGCGGCGCTGCTCCTTGCGCCAAACCATATTTCAACGTATGGGTTAACTTTCGAACGAGGAACATCGTTTTGGAGTCGACTGGAACACGGCCAATTGGCCAAAGTTGAGGAAGAAACGGAACGTAAAATGTATGCTATGGCCATCGATTGCTTGACTGAAGCGAGCTTCCAGCATTACGAAGTTTCCAATTTTGCCCAATCCGGTAATCGTTGCCGGCATAACGAAGTGTATTGGACAGGCGGTGAGTATTTTGCTGCGGGACCTGGTGCTGCGCGGCACGTGAACGGCGTTCGGGAGACAAATCATCAAAGCGTAACCAAATGGCTGCACTGCATGGAACATAACCAGTCGCCGGTGGCCGAGCGAGAATGCTTGCCACCCGAAGGCAAAGCACGTGAATTACTCGTTTTCGGCCTACGTCGCCTCGAAGGGGTGCGGCGAGACCGGTTTACCGCTAAAACCGGTTATGAGATTGATACGCTAGTCGGCAAGCCATTGCGCGGATTTATTACAGCGGGCTTGCTGCATGACGACGGTATGCGAATACAACTTACACGTGAAGGCTTGTTCGTGAGCGATTCTTTATGGCCGCAGTTTCTGCTGGAATGACTTTGTCATTTCCTGCACTACAAGTGACTCTCTAAAAGCAGTCGCATTTTGCGCATTTCTCCGACATGGTCAACCTCCGCCATCGGCGTTATGTGGACGCACAATGCGCGGTTGTAATGCACCATGCTAAGTTGCGTGATCAATCGGCTATATTCAATTTCCCCTTGACCAATTCGAACCTGCATTTTGTCTTTTGCGGTATCACGCAGCTGGGTGTGCACCACGTGCTTGAAGACGTTGTTGTATTGTTCGCCCTTATGCGGACCACAAATAAAAGGACTCGGGTCAAGCGTAATGCCCAAACCTTTCACTTGTTGACATAGCACCACAGCCGTGCTTGGATCTTGCGAAATACGCCCCTCTTGTGTGAGCACTCCCAGCACAACCCCGGCCTGTGTTGCCATGCTCGCCAGTTCGCGAAGCCGCTCGATTTCGGCATTGAATGGTGTGCCTAATTCGCCGCTGCGAACGGTGATGGTCACCACCTTGGTCGCTTTGGCCAATTTGCAACAGGCTGCGAATTGCTTGTAATAATTGTCGCCAGGATCGGGATCAACAGCGTATGCCACCGGTGTCAAACGCTGTGTGTTACGACATTGTGCAATGACTTTATCGACATCGGCCAACACATCGGCTGGCCGCAGGCCAGGTCCATCACCACGGATGGCAATTTCCACCCGGTTGAATTCCAAATCGACCAGTCGGCTCAAGGCCTCGTCTAATGGCACGCCGGGAAAACAATCTGTCGAGGCAGCTACAAACACTCCATTTCTCCTTGCTGCTGGCTAGGCTTGGGACAGGCCAGATCCGTCGCTTGTCTTTAAGATTCCGTAGCTTACCGTGCTAGGCGGTCTTATGGCAACACCGGCTCTTGGGGAACCTAAGACGCGATGGTTCCCCTCGAGGCAATTTAGTACACCCAAAGCTAGGCATACGCGGTACAAATGGGATTGCTCCGCAGAATCATTTGGGTTGTTGGCGAGAATGCTTGCGCCGCTTTACAATCGCATTCCATGAGCAACGCTCAAGCACCGCAAATAGCGACCGAGAGCCATTCTTGCATCAAACGGAGGAATACCCAATCGTCAGATTTGTCGTCCCAGCACTCATTTGCTTGCTCATCGTGTCTCGCTACGACAGGAACGAGCGCAAGGATGACCGCCGGAGATAAAACGCTTACCGTTGGGCTACTTGGCTACGGAGAGCTCGCAGGCCGGCGCTGACAAATGGATCGTCGGAGGTGCCAGTGTTGACCGATAAAGCGATTTGGCCATCGACCGGCTTGGCCGCGGTGTGAACTTCATAGCCTGGATCTGGATCGACACCAATGTGACTGAACGGCTTGCCTAGCGGCGAGTAGAACTTGGCCGTGGTCAACCGCACGCCACTGCCCCCAATAGACAGTGGGAAAATCCCCTGGACCGAGCCCTTGCCGTAGCTGCGGGTGCCCACGATGGCGGCCCGATGATAATCTCGCAACGCACCGCTAAGGATTTCCGCGGCACTAGCGCTGTCGCCATCAATCAGCACCACCAGTGGCACATGCCATGCAGCATTGCCTTGGGCGGTGTAGTTGTAATCTTCACCTGAGCTTCGACCGCGAGTGCTAACAATGCTTCCTTGATTGACAAACTTGTCGGCCACGTCCACGGCGGAGGTTAGCAATCCACCTGGGTTGCCCCGCAAATCAATAATCAATGATTGCATTCCCTGACGTTGTAGCTGCCATAAGGCAGAGTCCACGTCGTGGCTGGTCGTCTTTTGGAAGCAAGTCAATTTAAAATAACCAACCCCTGAGTCGCGATCAACGATTTTTATATCGTCGACGCTGGGAACGTCGACATGGGCCCGTTGGATTGTTAAGGGGCGCGGAGCTTCGTTGCCTGTCACAACTGCCAAATCGATGGTGGAACCTTCCGGCCCTTGTAACAAATCGGCGGCTTTGTCAGTGGTTAAGTCGGAAGTGGAGCGGCCCGCAACGCTGACGATTTTATCACCACCCTTTATGCCGGCCCGTTCGGCTGGACTGTTGTGAATCACATTTACAATCAAGAGCGAGCTGTCAGCTGCCTTAAGCTCCACACCCAATCCCACAAAATTGCCTTCGATTTGCGAATATAAATCATTTAGTTGACCGGCGGTAAGGAACGCACTGAATTCGTCCAATCCACCCAACATGGCGGCGGTGAATTCCAACATCGTCGTGCTGGGCCGCAATTGCAAATGAAGTTGTGCCATCTGCGCGGCCGCCCAAACAGCATTGCGGGCATCATTCAGCGAGTGAATAGGATGTTGCGCTTGTTGCCGGCGAAGCTCACGGAGGAACAAATCGATGCGGTCGGCGCTGGCCTGTTCCTGGTTAATCTCCACAAACGACGGTTCAACAAGAGCAATTTGCAAATCTCGCGTACCTCGATCGACCAGCGCGGCCCAATCGGGCTCTTGCACATAATGAGCTTGTAATTTGGTCGCCGCATCGGTGTAAACTTGCAGCGCATCGGTATCGCTCATCGTAGTAGCGCTGTGACGAAATGAGCCATCAGCGTAGCGACGACCAATATCGAAGTGAATCTTTGCCAGGTCCAGCCGCGCGTCGAGTTGAGGCATCGACTGCCCAAAATTCAGCCGAGCCGTATCTTCATACAGGGCGTACGCTTCGCCCCAGCGATGTTGCGATTCCAGCGTGTTTCCTTGGTCCAGCGCACTGGCAATTGCCGTGGCCGCGATGCTCGGGGCTAGTGCGGGCAAACTATTTTGCGGCGCCGCAGGATCGGCCGCCGGCATTCGCAATGGCGACTGTACAACCGGGCTTTGCGGCGTGGGATCCTGAAAAGTTTGTCTTGGTGTATTTTCGCCGTGGGCAGGCGGCACAATGACAGGATAACGAAGCTGATTTTGAGCCCAAGCAGTCGAGTTCAGCCAGCCGCCTGCTAGCGAAACCACCGCCAACGAAACGAAAGCCCCCAACAGCGCACGGGCACTGCTACGAACGGTCGGCCGCATCATCGGTGTATACCTGCGATTGGTTTTTTGCGCCTACCGACAGTCGTCCTTACCGTCGTGGCGTGCACCCGGTCGATGGGCAGGTAAATGCTTCGCGGCGTCCTGCGCGGCAACGAGAAAAAAGCAGCGGAGTAGCTCGCTTTGAACCGAAGAGCTTCCACTCCGTCGGCATCTCGACCTTACGCAGTAAGCTTTCCATGCAATTACCAAGCCAGTGCACTCGTTAGGCAGAAGTTCACAGTCGCTCCATCAGGTATCTGGCCGCGGTTGGGCGGGTCTAGAAATCGCGGCTACGTTCAATATAGGACACGATTTGCAGCTAGTCAAAGGACCAAAAAAAATAATCTAGCTAGCGATGTGCCTATGATCCGCACAACCCCTATCAGAATGGCCCAAGACAGCAATAGTAGTTGAAAGAAGGTAAAAACGATGGGAAGGGTTTACACGGCCCCAAGCGAGTTTAACGGCAATAACGGGGAAGCGTTTTGTATTTTTAACCCCCCTGCCTAATCTGATAACGAGACAAGATTGCCGCAACTTATCGGGCCTCTACCAATAGATGGGGGCAAAAAACAGTATTATCGATTTATCGCGAAAGAAAGCTTCGTCCTGCTTATATCAGCAGATTCAGGGTGAAGAATCATCTACTTCCCTCCTGCACAGAACAAAACTTCTGGCATCCATCGTGCCCTTCCACTTCAACTTGCACCGTTGTGTGATTGATCTGAAAGTGGTGTTCCACTTCGGTAACCACAGCTTTAAGAATCTGATGCCCCTCATGAATGGACTGTTCCGCAACGAGAATATGGCAGGTACAAGCGATCACGCCTGGCCCTACGGTCCAAACGTGTAAGTCATGGACGTTAAGGACGCCGGGCACGGACGCAATTGTCTTTTCCACTTCTCCAATATCCATTCCAACGGGCGTGCCTTCAAGCAGAACTGTCAGGCTTTCTTTAAGCACATCCCAAGATGTGTATAAAATTAGTCCAGCAATCAAAAAGGATGCGACGACGTCGGAAGCATGCGAGCCCGTCAGCGTCACGACAATCCCTGCAATGATTACACCGATTGCTGATAAGGCATCTCCCACCATATGCAGATATGCACTGCGAACATTGAGATCATCCTTTGCTCCTGTGTGAAGCCAAATACTAATTACGATATTTACGATTGCTCCCACTAGCGCGACGACAATCATTGCACCGCCATTTACGGATTCCGGATGCTGGAGCCGGTTGATTGCTTCCCAAACAATTACCAATGCAATCACCACCAGCGATACGGCATTCACCAGCGCAGCTAGAATGCCTACCCGATGGTATCCATAAGTCATGCCTTGATGAGACGGCTTTTTGGCGATCCACAGTGCATACCACGAGAGTCCCAAGGCAGCCGCATCTGCGAAGTTATGTCCAGCGTCAGATATCAGCGCCAAACTATGAGCGAACAAGCCCGCTGTTGCTTCCATTGCAACAAAGACCAATGTCATTAGAATGGCTCGCGCCATCTTGCTTTGAGACGCTCTTGCCGCGTTTGCGTGATGATGAGAGTGGCCGGCACCCATGCATCTCTCCCGTGTCATCGCGACATCTTCCACTGTTGTTCCGTACTCAAAACGATCGAACAAAACGGTGGAACGACCGTGTAAGATAGACTATCGCCATTCGTCGCTAAGTGTGTGTCGGCCGCAAATTTCGATCATGGAAGCACTGCACAGTTTAAACTGTCCAGCGCACCCGGAGGGACTCGAACCCCCAACCCTCAGTTCCGAAGACTGATGCTCTATCCAATTGAGCTACGGGTGCAGACGCCGCATGTGAAAATCGCAAATTCAACGGCCCAACCTGAATAGATTATTGCACCTGCATTCAGGTTCGCAAGCCTAGTGTAACTGCGGCGATAAATAACGTGGCACACCGGTCCCACCCGGATCGCGAGGTACGAGACCATCACGCTAAGAACATGGCCTACTTTCCATCCAACTTTTCGCCTTGCCGGAGCAGTAGGCGTTCAGCACGCATCACCTGCTCGGGATCGCTGCTTTTTGCGGCTTCCTTCAGCGCCGGGATGGCCATGCGACCGAGATCCAGCAACTTGGCCTCGGCCTGCTCGCGCTTTTCGTAGCTGTTGGCGCCCAATTGCACGACGAGTGTTTTCACTTGATCTCGGATTTGCGGATCAATTTTGAAGCAAAGCACCAAGGCTACTCGAGAGATTTTGGCGTTTTCCGGGTCAACTTCCAATGGCAGCAATTCATCGATCGTCGCTTGCGGCATTTGTGCTAGCAACACCGGTTCGGCCGAATGGAAAAACGCATTGTTGTACATTGAAAGAAGTAGATCGGCTTCGCCCTCTTTTAATCCAGCCGCAATGAGGTGATCCTTTAATGGGGCAACCGCTTTGGCTTTGACCTGCGCTTCGTCCAACGGGCCTGTCATTTCAATTTCGGCAACTGGTTCCGAAGGTGCGGCCTCGGATTTAGGCAAGTTGGGCGACGATTTTTCTGCTGGTTTAGTTTCGCCTGCCGAACTGACCGCGTCAGTGACCGCCTGCATGGCCCGCGCAACAATTCCAGCACCGGCGGCAGCGCCGCTGCCACGGCCGGCAGTGTTGGCCCGGGCTGTCCCTTCTTTGTCGTCCTTTGAAGCTGGGTCATTTCCGGCCCCGGTTTTTTCGGCTGCCTGCGCTTTTTTTGAAGCTGGCAAGTCATCGAGCCAGCCAATCCGCTGACCACCGCCGGCCGGCACAACCAGCAGCACATTCTTCAGCGGATATTTGCCGCCATTATAGAGCTTGTACTTATCGGGCCCGCCTTCCACGCGCAGCGAAAGTGAAACATTCAATTCCGGATCGTAAGCGATAAAGCGTTCCACCCGCGCGCCGTGCACCACATGCAACGCATCGAGTTTTCGGGCTTTGAGAAACCAATGGTCATCGGGGACAAAACCGAACGTGGCCTCCCCTGGCTCGGTGGTTAATTTCAAATCATGCCAAGCCAGGCGGTTGTTCTTTGTTTCCGCTTCTGGCCAGTGCCCTACGAAGCGTCCGGCGGTCATGCGCAACAAGAGATCGACTGGCTCAGTCGGCGGCCCAGAGAAGGTGAGGACGCTCAACGGCGAAACGTCAGAATGATCGGGCTCCGCCTTGCGGCTGCGAAAAGTATCTACTAGGCCAGGCATGGCGCTGGGATATCCGCCAACTACATTGAGCTGTAATTGATTCATCTCAGTAACCCATACCGACCATTCGTGAATTTCCAGGGGTTTGTTTTCAGCGGCGAATACGCAAGCACCCGACGCACATAGGCAAAATACGCCCGCCAAAAATGGAAGACGACGAGCAGCAGTGAAAAGCATCGCAATTGAATTTTGCATTAGGTGCCGTTCATTCGAGTGAAAGCGACAACGCTTGATCAACTTATGTTACGAACCGCGCGGGTTTACTGAGAAAGCAATTTGCTTTCCATCAGGCGACCAACCGGCATCGATGTTTGTTTGCGCGACGCCCTGCGGCTGCAACAACGTGGGCGAATCTGGAGTTTGTGGATCCACACTATGTAGCCGCGGCGTATCTTCCACCGTCATCCACAGCAGAATTTTACTGCCGGGCCACCAGGTGGGGTCACGACCAATTTTGTCCGAAAGGAGAATTTTCACCGGCTTATCCGAACTTTCTGCATCCATTAGCGCAAGTTCCAATGGGCTCCCTTGCCGGTTGCCAGAAAAACAAATTTGCTTGCCGTCCGGAGACCATGAGCATCCATAAATATGCTGATATTTCTCTTGAAGCATGAATTTTGCTTTGCCGACAAGTACATCGTAGATGTAAATGTTGTCGCTGCCTTCGTGACCATTTACATAGGCGATTCGTCCACCGTCGGAAGAATAGCAGGCATTCCGGCCGTTGGAAAACCATTGTCGGCCCGAACCTTCCGCGTTCATGATCCAAACGCCGTTCTTCGTGTCCGAGGCATTTGCGCGCGGAACTGAAAATAGAATTTGCTTATCATCCGGCGACCAGTTGGGTGATCGGCCCAAGCCCAAATCTTGTGGCTCGCCACTTGTCGCTGCAACTTTATATATCTTAGTGTCGGCCGATTTGGCGTCTTTGGCTTGCACTTCAAAAACAATTTGCGTGCCCTCGTTCGACCAGCGGGGCCAACCTTGCCATGCTGAATCTTTAACATTGGCCAAAAGTTTGGGAGAACTACCGTCTGCATTCATGACGAAGATGCCGGAGCTACTACTTTCCGTGATATTCCCATTTTGAGCAGGAGCCGCAGCCTGGAAAACAATTTGCCCATTTTGGGCGACGGCATGATTGCCGACGGCGAGTGACAACAAAACCGCGATCAGTGACAGCGCAAGTCGTAGAGGCAGTATTTTGTGGCTTGATAACATACTTGCTCTCCCTAACTTGCAATACATTACTTACGATACAGCCGCGGCTCTGCCCAAATCACGCGGTCGTGAATATCTTCATTTTCTCCGAAATCGATTTCCAGCGTTAGCAATTTAGCGCCCTGCACAGAAAGCTCCAGGGTCTGCGGATCTTGATCGCCCCTCAAGTCGGGTCTATTGAACAGTTCTTTACCGTCGGCGAGCACGCGGCAGACGACATTGCCATGGGTTCCCGTCGCTTCATCAAATCCGACCGTCGTTTTAAATGTTGCGAATTGCCCGTCCAGCGCGTAACTCAGCAGACAGCGTGAATGCACCGCCAAACCTTTGGAATAGATTTTTCCTTTCATTTTCAACGGGGCGTCATCGAGCGTCTCGTCCCGATGGTAAGCCAGCAACCGTCCAAAATATGGCGTTTGCTCGACCGCAACCGGTTGTTGGTCGGAAAGCTGTACGAGATTACCGTTGCGGGTACGAATTTCGCTGATATTTTCTATTGGGATTTCCCATTGCGCATCCCAAGGCATGCGCAACACAACTTTACCATCGGCCAACGATTGCCAAAGGCCCGATAGCGTATCACCCTCCGTCAAAACAAGCACTTGCTGGGCAGTGCGTGCGACGTGCGCGGATGGATGGGCAGCAAACACCAATGCCTGTAAGCGGTCTCCGGGAATGGCGTGCTCCTCACCTTCATACACAAAGCGCAATTGGTGCCCTTCCCATTGTTTGATCCGGCCAGCGATTTCTGCCAATTTTCCATCTTTAGCCAGCACAATTGCCAAATCGTCGCTGCTGGGTTTGGCACAACGCTGCTTGTACAGTTTCTTCGCTTCTTGAGCCGCATGGTCCATTAGCAAACCCTGCGCTTGCAACAATGGCACCTGCACATTGGCTTGCCATGGTGTAACCAGCGTAAGAATATCGTCGGTGAGTTGCTGCAAGTTGCCTCGCAACGCATCATCGTTGCCCAGTTCGATAGTTACTGGAAAAGTTTGGCTCTCGGCTTTCGCCGGCACAAGCGACGTCACCTTGGCTTGATCGCTTGTGTGCGTGCTCGACTTTACCTTGAGCTGGTCCGTAGAGTTGTCAGAATATGTAATCGTAAATTGCAATTCACGATCAAATAAATCGGCGGAAGGAGGTTCAAAATACACATCGGCCGAAGGCGATTTGGCAGAGTGGTCCAAAAATAATCGCCAATTGGGGGAATCGGTAGGGTCTAGCAGCCACACTCGCGGCGGCGAACGCAATATCAATCGCACCTGTTGAATTTGCTTCTGTGTTGGCAGTCCGAGCAAATGAACGTGAACATCTTGAATGCCATTCGCCGCCTGAACGCTGCCAACCTGGACAAAATCGTGCTGATCTTGGCCTACCCATTTAGCTGACAGCCCAGACACTGCACCGAAGGTAAGTTTTTGGACATCCAACAAATCAACCATCTGCGGCGGCTGGGACTCGATTTTGAGCAGGCCATCATGAACATCCAGTAGTGTGCCTTTCACTTCTTTGTCGTCTGCCGTAATAATGGTCAACTGTGGGCCGCCCGAGATCGGCGCAGCGCCTTTATCGATTGGTTTTTCGTCAGCGGCGTTGGCCTGAAGATTTGCGAAGCGCACAAAAACGCAGAGGAAAGCACTCAGCAGAATCGCAGTTCGCTTAATTCCAGACATACACGTGCTTATTGACTGAGGTGTAATGCCGAAAGGGTTTGAGTGTTTAAAGCTCGTTGGTGTCAACACAAGTTTACCGCACAAAAGCTTGTACTGAATCCGAAGATGAGGACGTGTAAAAAGTTTACTAAACGCAAAAATTCCAAATTCACTTCGCCTTGGACGGCGATTCAACTTCTGCAGGTGTTAAGGCTGGCGAAGACGCTGCCGAGGGACGGGGCGCGCCATCCGTGGAAGGCGCTTTGGATGGAGTGTTTTGCGGCATCGTTGGAGTTGCTTGCTCCTCCGCTTTCAAGGGTTGTTCTTCGGCTATGCGCTTAAAATATTGCTCCAACACGCCTTGATAATGGGCTGGAAAACCATCTGTCATCGATTGCAAAATCCTTTCCCGTTCATGGGGCGGCAGTTCAGCCCAATGCTTCCCTTCATCATTGGGCGAATGCAACTTACCCATGCTTCCAGGACCAGAGTGAACCATGGAGTCGCGCATGGCCTGCTGAGGATTCATATTCGCACGACCGTTGCCATTCTGCTGCTGTTGTTTTTCGAGCTTCGCTATTAACCCATCGAGCTTGTGGACCGCGTCCTGTTGTGTTTCCTGGGTCAGCGTGTCGGTCGATGATTTGGCCAACCAGCGGGTGGCGACTTTCATGTCCTGCGAAATGTCGCCCAAAGGATCGGCTGATTGGTCATCCTGCTCGTCGGCCGCCTGTGCGGAAATTACGATAAACAGCGTCGCAATCACTAAGCTGCAGGTGCATCCCGCGAGTTTGATCATCGAACGTTTCATTGCATTTTCTCCACGATCGAAGAATGGAATACTACTGTTGCACTTCGTTCCCGCGTTCGGTAATCAACTTATCGGTCACGTCTTCCACATCTTGCTGGCGATCGTGCAGGGCCTGAAGCCGTTGTTGCAATTCCGCCGACAGATGATCTGCACGGGCGGTGCGATCATCATCAGTGTGCTTGGTATCACGATTGACTCGGGTTTGCAGCATGCGAATCATTTTAAGTTCCGCGATGATCCGGTTCAATTCACGCTGCCGGTCCTGCCCGTCAGGGCTCTTCTTATTGTCTGATTTACCCGACGACGGCAACTGCTTCATGCATTCCAACAATTCCTTCAAGTCAGACTCAATCTGCTTTTCGGCAGAAACCACATCTTCCGTGGCCTCACCCGCCGCCAGCTGTTGTTTAACATCGTCCATTTCTTCGTCGACGGCACGAAGCGTTGCCGGCAATGCGATGCCGAATTCTGATTCTTCAACCATCGAAATCAAGCCGTCGTCGATTTGCATAATTTGCTCTTCGGACTTCGACAATGCAACGACCGACGTTAATACTTGCCGTGAACCCTCCTTCAACCGCGGCGCGAAACGCTGAGTAGATTCACGCACGGTTACTTGTCGTTCGAGCATTTCCGTAATGCCTTCCAGCACTCGCTTCTTCACTTCCGCACGAACTTGGTTCAGCAGTTTCTCTTCTTCCTGTGCCAACTGCTCACGAGCATATTTTAATGCCGCCAGCGCATCGGTTTGCTGCTCGCCAGCGGGCTCTGGCTGTCGGTCGCCGAGCTTTGATTCGGCATTGCCCATGCTACCAGTGGCACGACCGACTTCGCCAATCGCGCCCGCTCCCGAATCGCCTAATTCGCGAAGCATGTCGGTGATTTTATCGGTACTTGAGTGATTTTGCTGTTGGTCCTGCTTCATGGAATTGAAACGTTCTTGCGAAAGCTCCATCGCTAAATCCTTTTGGCTCTTGTCAAGCAAGGCCGCCAATTTCTTCAGCGACTCCAGTGCATCTTTTTGATGCGGCAGAGCTTCTCCCAAAGCCTGCTTTTCCAGCAGCTTCAAAGACTGATCCATCTCCTCGCGCGCTTCACTCAATTCTGGCAACGGCTGCTCCAAAGACTTGGTGTCATCGCGCGTCTGCTGTTGCTGATGAAATAACTTGACGGACGGTGGATCATTGGGATTATCACTCTTTTTATTGGCCCCGTCGTAGGTTGACACAGGGTCCTTTTGCATTGCTCCTTGGTTATTCGATTCAGGCTGCGCTGGAGCGGCAATTTCAACTGGCGAACTCTCCACCTTGCCATCAATTAACTTGGATGCCAGTTCCACGTGCTCGGTTTCTCGACGAATCAAGTCCGCCAGTTTCTCGCGCAGCTTTGGTAAGTTTTGCAGCCGCTTGTCCTGATCATTCGTAGTAACTGTTCGTTTTTGCTCGCGGTCTTCTTCGGCAATGGCCGTATCAAGACGCTTCATGATGTCGCGCATGAGCCGTAACTTTTGCAGTTGCAGTTGCAAATCGAGATCGGTCGATAGCAGCATTTCCTCCAATCTCTGGAGCTTAACCACCATTTCCTTTTGCTCGCCGGAAGCCAGCTTGTAGTCTGACCGGGTGAGAATGTCTCGAATTTCCTGCATTTCGTGCAAAATCAACTCGTCGCGGGCGTACTTGACGCCAGACATAAGTCGGGAAGAGTTCTCCGGCTCAACGCGCTTCAGCGCTTCAGAAAGGCGATACATCCGTTCTTCCAATTCGGTCATTTCTGCGGCGACTTTCGATTAACGAAAGCTGAGCTCCTCGTTTTGTCCAACGGTCCCCTCTTTGCGTTGCCCCAAATTATCCTTAGGGGCAGCGTCTGACTTGGCAGAATTGGCGTCACCGATTTTG
>DASRSD010000174.1 GCA_035656635.1 Pirellulales bacterium | reverse complement strand
CCGCCATTTCACCTTCATCAGCCGTTTTGCGTTCATCACTTATCGGCCGCTTGTGGCAACTGGCGATTGGCCTGATAGAGCGGCAGGTAGCGGTAATATACTTCCAAACACAGCGCCGAAAGTGCGGTGCTATACACCCGTCCTCCGTAACCGCCCCAAATGCATTCTGGGTCCCAACTGCCGGCCAAATCGCCGTCGGTCCGTTGCTTGCCAATGAGCGTGTTTTGTAGCGCTTCGTTCCATTGCTTCCAGGCATCGCCTTGCAACTGGTACATCCCCAGCGTGCCATAATACCAGTAATACAAATTGATTCGATCCGGCCGCGGCAAATCAGAAAGCAAATATTGGCCTGCTTCATCGCTGGCCGGATTATCGCGAGCCATGCCCAAAAACTGGCGACACACCAGGGCCTCAGCAGTCATCGGCCGAGTAGGGCGCTCTCCAGGACGATAACTTGCTTTGCCTCCGAATTGCCCGGCGGAAACGCTTTTGATGTACCGCACGGCGCCGTCGGAGGCGCTGGCAGGGATATTGATTCCCGCCAATTGGGCGCTTTTGAGCGACATCCATTGCCAACCGAGTTGGCTGGTATCGCCGCGCTCGCCCGGCGATTCCGTGGCTCGGTAGCGCCAACCGCCGGTGGTGCGAATTTGGGCGCTCAACGTGTAATTAATCGCCGCAGACACCGTCGGTTCCAGCCGTTTGTCACCCGTCATAGCGTACGCTTCGCTCACTGCCAGCGTGGCCATGCCGTGCGAATACATAAAGGCATAAGTTTCGGCTTGGCCCGCCAGGTTGCCGTCGCGAGCTTGTGAATTGATTAAAAACTCCAGCCCGCGCTGGACGTTAGCCGCATAATCGCCTCGCTGGTGCGTATTGCCCGCCCCGAGAAATGCCAATAGCGCTAATCCTGTCATCGCCGTATCGGCGTGAGAGCCTACGCTTCCGGCGCCTTGGCGTTGTGCAGGCGGCTCCGCAGTTTCCTGGTGCGCGCCGAATTTGCTGGCGTCCCAACCGCCGTCGCTGCCTTGATGCAGCGCCAACCATTGCAGTGCTGCCTCCACGGCCGATTCTGAACCAGGCGATCCGCCGCGACGACGGCCAATTTCCGCTCGATTAGGCGCTATCCGATCGGAATAAATTTCCGGAACTCCGCGTCCAGCAACAGGCGCCGCTGCGTTTTCGACCCAGGGGGCAGTGACGCCGGCGTTCGATGTCGTGGAATTGTTTGCCGCCGCATTGGTTGTCGCTGGAACACGCACCGCCACGGTGCTGCGGTCATCTTTCGGCGCGGGATTCGTCTCGATGTTGTCGGCCGATTTACTTTCCGGGCTGTCTACCAAGGGTACGGTTTTCGGCGGGCCTTGAATTGTCGGCTGCGCCGGCGTAGCAGTGCCTCTGGGATCGCCTGCCACCCACTCGCTCGAGTCGTTCGTCGTGGGCGGATCGGGCAGTTTTGTCAGCGGGGCAGGGGGCGCATCGGTGGGCAGTGGCTCGCTTGGCTTTTCGGGCTTATCGTCCGGCTTAACTGCGGCCACATCCGCCGGTGTTGACTTCTCTGCAACCGACGTTGGGCGGGGCTCATCGGAAGTAGTCGGTTGGGGCGCTGTTGGTTGTGCGGTTTCCGTGATCGCCGGAGCGACCATAGGCTGTTCAACCGGTTTGGGCAGCGTTGTAGCAGAAGGCTCAGCAACTTTTAACAGCGGCGGTGCGGATGCAGAAATGGATTCTGCGGAGTCGGCGACTGTAACCGACGGTTGATCGGGACCATCGTCCGTGCCCGAATCATTACCATTCTCTCCACCATCAACCAGCAACAAGCTCATGCCACCGGTATGACCGTTGCCGTTGGCGGTCACAATGTGGACCGATGTGGCGTAACACAACAATAGCAGATGCGCCAGAAGCGACAACGCAACACATTTACGCAGCGGATGCGATTGCCCCCAACTGGTGCGAATCATGACGATTAACGTCACGATCAAAAACGCCAACCCCAGCCACAGCAGAATCCATACCAACTGCGGATGCGTAAGAAAGCGGTGAATGGGTTCAAAAATCGAGGCAAGCACAGCAATCCGCTCATCTTTGTTTGGCGCCGACCTTAACTGAAATTGCTACTTCCGTTATGCCGGCGCGGCGACAGGCGTCGTACACTTCCGTCATGCGTCCGTGAGTTGTATCGCGATCACCGCGAACCAACACGCTGAGCTTGTGATACTGTCCATGAGCAGCGGCCAATTGCTGCGTTAAATCGTCGAGCGAAACCGGCTGCGTGCCGAGCAAAATGTGTCCGTCGGCAAACACGTTCACCACCTTCGGCTCCGCAGCAGAATTCACCGCTTGCTGGCTGGAGACCGACGGCACTTTCACGCTCATCGCTTTTTCTTCATCTGTGAACTTCGTGGCGACCATGAAGAAAATGACGAGCGTAAGGATGACGTCAATCATCGGCGTCAAATTCAACGTCGGTTCTTCAGGATCAGCGATTTTCAGTGGCATGGCGTGACACAAGACGGAAAGGCGGGATCGGGGGGATCAAAACGGACGGAGGTGAGAGTGGAAACTGCGTAGGACCCTCGGCGCTTAGACCAGGGGCAAGTAAGTTTTCATCAAAAATCACTTTCTCATGCGGCCGATTTGCGGCTGCGGCGCGATTGGCCGGCTTCTTGCAATGCTTCGGCGGAGATGGTGTTCACCACGTCCTGACCGAGTGTATCGAGCTGAATGACCAGACGATCCACGCGGCTCACAAAATACAAATGCAACACCACGGCGGGGATCGCGACCGAGAGCCCAGTTGCCGTGCAAAATAATGCTTCGCTGATGCCGTGCGACAAGGTCTCCAAGCGTCCGGTGTTTTCCGACGCGGCAATATCGCTGAACGAGCGGATCATGCCAAACACTGTGCCCAGTAAGCCCAACAGGGGGCCGATGGTCACCACGCCGTTGAAAATGCGAAGGTAACGGCGCAAATCGCCGGCGACGCGCTCGCCGGAATCGATCACGGCTTGTTCCACTTCGACTGCCGGCCGGCCCCATTTTCGAACCGCGGCCTCAAAAATTCGCGCCACCGAGCTGCCGTTTTCTTCGCATACCAGCCGAGCTTCATCCCGATCTAATTGCCCATCCTGCAACTGATGCAAGAAACGCTTGATGAATGGACCCGGGATCACGCGGCCAGTACGCAAGCTGATGGCCCGTTCGAAGGTGAACATCAGCAATACGAACGAGCAGAGAAACAACGGATACATTACGAATCCGCCGTCTCGAATAATTTTCAGCAGGCTTTTATTGGCGATCCCCAAACTATCGTCGGCCGGCGGTAATTCGCCGCCGGCTGCTGCTTGTGGAACCGCTATCGGGGCCGAGTTTTGAGCCGGCGTGTTCTGTGCCCACGACTGCGCCAACAAGAAGTTACTGCACACCAGCAGCGTGGCAATGGCCGTAATGGCAAACGTTCGACGACCCGAAGCAACGGCAATTTTCATCGACAAATCCTTTTGCGACGAGTGTCTTTCCAAGGCCCTGAATGTTCGTTGCAGGTCATGCCAAGCGATTGCCCCTTATCTCCGTGTCGTATCAACTAACCGCTTGCTCGCTTCGGCCACGAATTCTGTTTGCGGATAACTTTGCAACACACGACTATACATTTCGGAGGCTTGTTGCGCTTGACCTAACTGCTCGTAACATTTAGCGGCCTGGAGCAACGCGGCGGCCTGCCAGTGCGGGTATGAGTAAACCACCTCGGTACGCAAATATTCGTGCAAGGCGGCCGAGTAATTGCCCTGGTGATAATAGGTTTCTCCGGTCATCCATTGGGCAATGGCGCCTAGTTCTGTTTTTCCGCCGACGCTGGAGTGGATCACTTTATCGAAGGCGGCACGAGCCCCGTCAAAATCGGCCTGCTCCGCCAGGCAGCGGCCAATCAGGTAATCCGCCTCATATTGCTGCGAGAACTGCGGATAATCGTGGGAAATAGATGCTGCCAACTCCAGGGCGGCGCCCCATTGCTTCTGTTGTCCGAAAATTTGCGCGCGCCGCAATGGCACAATGGCCGCCCATTTCTCGGTTCCATTGGCCGCCCGTGGGGCAAGTTCTTCAAATCGCTGCTGAGCCAGCGTATAATCGCCGGCGCGGTAGGCAATTTCTGCGAGCCAGAATTCGGCTGCTAAATGCATGGAACCATCAGGAAAGTCGCGAACGATGCGTGTCAGCGCCGGCTCCGCGTCTGCCCACTTTTCGCCGGCAATTGCAAGTTGCGATTGCAAAAACAAAGCGTGTTGCAACACGGGCGTCGGACAGCTGCTTTCCACAACTTGCTTCAGAAATGCGCTGGCGGTGTCGTTATCTCCTTGTTGCGAAGCCCGCTCCGCCAACCGATACGTGGCATCGGCCCAATAGTGGCTATGCGGCTGATTGTCGTACAACAGCCGGAACACTTTATCCGATTCAGCAGCGTGTCCCAGATCGCGCAGCGACCAGGCCCAACTGTACAAGACCGCGTCAATTTCCGGATATGTGGGATAATCTCGCGCTAAGCGTTGATACAACGAAGCGGCATCCTGCTGCTGATTCACCCGGTCATACAGCCGCGCCGCCGCGTGCAAATACTTTGGCATTTGCTGCGATTGACCGTAGCGCTTAATGGCTTCGCGATAAACGACCAAGGCGGCTTGAACATGATTTTCACGCTCCAGAATTTGGCCGCGCGCCAAGGCTGCCATAGGAGCTCGCGAATCGCTCGGGCAGCGCTCCAAAAATTTGGCGAACGCTTGATCGGCGGCTTCTTCCTCATTCATTTGCAAATGACACCAGGCCGCGCCGGACAAACCCTTGGCGACCATGTCGGACGGATTGCCGTCGGCAGCCAAGTCTTTGAATGCGGTAGCGGCAAGTGAATATTGGTTAGCAGCGTAGGCCGCGTCAGCCACTTGTTCGGTGGCGGGAATAATGAATGCACTGCTGGGATGATTCGCTTTCAGCTCCTCCAATGCTTTCTGAGCGTCGGCGAGGCGGCCCGGCACGTGCGTCAAACTAACCGTCAAAGCGTAACGGGCCTTTTCCGCACCGACGTCTTTGCGCGGTGTGTCTAAATAAGTTTGCAATGGAACGATCGCTTCGGCATATTTTTCATGGCTTAACAATAGCGTGGCGCGCGCCATTTGCACCTGATCGTTCAGCGTGCGAAGAGCTGTCAAATCGTCCGGAAAAAGTGGCGTGGTCTGCGCTGAACTGGACGACGAATTGCTTGCCGCCAGCTTCACTTGCAGCTTTTCACTTAAATCGTCCAGAGTAACTTGCGCCTCGTCACTTCGCTTGTCGGCTTGCAAGGCGGTATACAACAAATAGCGGTTGGCCAGTGAATGCGGGTCGTCGCCCGAATTATCTCCTATTTGCAAGGTGGCAATGGCGCGATCGTATTGGTGGGCGCGAATCATGCTCTCCGCCGCCTGATAACGTACTACGGCGGAACGGCGGCGAGTTTGCTCTTCCTGGGCGGCGGCCACTTCCGGCGAAACCGGTTGTAATCCTGCTGGCTTCGTTGTGATCGCAGCCGCGGCAGTGCTGTCTGTTGAAGCGGCAGGATTGGTTGCCGCAAACGGATCTACGGTCGTGTTCGCCGAGGAACCCTCCTTCGCGCTGGGCTCTTTCGTCGCCGGATGATCACCGTTTTCTTTGGTATTGGCGGCCACGCTCGATGGCGCAGGTGCGGGAACGGCTTTGGGGTCGCGGCGCGAAGATAGAATCGATTTAAGGGTCGATTGAATCGGGTTGATGGGCGCTGCGACAACCGGCGATTGATTGTTTTTCGCCGCACGATCTGCGTCTGCATCGGATTTTGCCTTGGCAACCGCCTGGGTTTTCTGTGCTTCCGCCTTTCGCAGTTCCGTGGCGACCTTTGCTTTCTGTTCCGCTTGCTTGGCCGCGACTTCCGCCTCCTGTTGGCGCTTTTCAGCGGCAAGCTTGGCTTGTTTGTCGGCCTCCTGGCATAGCGCAAGCCAATGCTGCGCATCATCCTCGACGGCAGGATTTTTCGTCAAAGCGCCCAATACATCTTCCGCCTCGGCATAATGCGCCAGCTGATACAAGGCGCGCCCGCAACCTAAATGTGTTTGTGGCAGCAGCGGAGTGCTGGGAAAATGCTCTTCAATCGCCTTGTATTGCTCCAGAGCGGATTGCGGCCTGTTTTCGACAAGTTCCTGACTGGCCAGTTGTAACAGCGCCGTCTCTGCCCACGGACTATGGCCGCGTTGGGCCACTTCGTGCCGCATATTTTCTGCAGCTTCAAATTGTTTTTGCTGCTCGAAGATGCGGATTAAATTCAAGCGGCATTGGTCGGTGATCGGCTGGTCGGCGTATTTTTGCATCGACTCGCGATACAATTGCTCGGCGCGAGAAAGGTCACCGGCTTTCATCGCCAAATCACCAAGGTAGATTGACACCTTGGCGTTGAGGCTGTCGCCGGGGAATTGCGATTGAAATTGCAGCAAACGAATTTGCGCTTCGTCGGCTTGTCCATTGAACACGGCCGCTTCCGCCGCGCCAAATAAGGCCACTCGCGCCGTGGCGCCGGTCGGTTCTTCCGCAAGCACATCCAAAAAGAGCGGATAAGCTTCTGCGCTACGGCCCAGCTGAACTAGCGACTCCGCTTCGTAAAACATGGCTTTGCAACGATTGGCATGGTCGGGATGATCGTGCAAGAATTTGTGGAACGCCTCGGCCGAGGCATCCCAGTGCTTCGACGCGTAATGGTTGGAAGCAAGAGCGAATTGATCATCGGCCTCGTCCGCGCAGGCCCCTCTCACCAATGCGCCGCACAACACAGTGCCAAGCGTAACCTTCAACAACAGCCGAACGGCAGTGTTGGACATCCTTGTACCCCCTCTGCCTGAATTGGGAACTCGCTACAGCGCGGTGCGGGTCATTGCTGCCCGGCACTGGAATGGTTTTGATTTTTTGTGCCTGCCCTGCGGCTGGCACACAAAAATCGGTACAAAGCCGGAGTGCCCTATTTGTCACGCCGGGTGGCGCGTCAAAAACGTTGGCGTTCTCCTCGGCTCTGCACAGCCAGACAAAAGGCCCGATGAACGCGCGCTCTTTCGTCCCGCTATCGGTGTTATCGGCCCGATCGGTGCAGTTTCGACAGACTGCAAGAACTGCAAAGATGGGAGAAATCACAAATTCTTCGCTAGCATGGCAGCGCCAGCACAAGGAACGCGAACGGTGCGGTTTCTGCCTAAGCAAAGAAAAACCCCGGCTTAACCGGGGTTATGAATGCGAATCTTTTAGCTGGCACGTTGGCCTGAGCAATTGCTGCAACTAATATCCATTCGTCGGCCCGAAATCAACATCTCCCACGACGTGGAAGTGGTTGTGATCGATGTACAGCACTTCGGAGGCGTCCTCATCAATCTTCGTATGCGGCACCGGCCAGCCGACACGAATGATCTCGGTGAAGTACACCGTGCATTTGTAATGGGCATGGTGTAATTGAGCCGGTCCAATCAGCGGATAAAACCGCGGGGGATCGACATAATCTGCAATCTTTTCTTTCACAATGCGTACATTGTTGCGCTGCTCTTCGTGCAACATAGGAAGACCGCCTTGAATCGGACGGGCCTTTTCCAACGCCCGCATCACTTCGTCGTCGCTAGGCGGATCGAGTGCGTGCACCGGACCACCCGCCGTAATCGGGCCAAGAATGGGCACACGCTCATAACGCAAGTGAACCCAATAGCGATCTTCCTGTTCCTTTTGCAAGTACGGACTAACGGGAATAGGAATTGCCAAAGGTCCGATGTTGGGTCCCTGCGTAGCGATCCAAAAGCACCCGCTATTGGTAAGCGTTGTCAGGGCAAGTAGTGCGACAGCGAGCCAGGTTGATCGGCGTAACATGCCAAAAGCTCCTCGATTCGAACCCAGCGGCGCACGGCACCGCCAGTTGTTTCTTGTTATCGAGTAAAGCTAGGCGGAACTTGCAGGTTTTTCGGTTTCTGACGAAAAAGTGGCCGCCAGCACGATAGCATCACACCGTAGCTTGTCGCGGTATTTCTCCCGTGTCTCAGACCACAGGCATTCCACCAATAAAAAAAGCCCTGGGGTTGCAACCCCAGGGCTTGGAGCAATTAAATTACTTCGAGTTATGCGAGTCTTTGAAATCGAGGAACCACCAGCCGTCTTCCCATTCCAACGACACTTTCCGCCAACCTAATGGCACTTGCGGATACGGATAGAACGGACCAATGTACGGCCACGCAGTCGGTGAATATTGCTTCGGATATGTCACGGCACCGTAGTTTGGATACGCCGCATAACTCGGCCACGCATAGCCCGGCATTTGCGGATGGTCGAAGTGATACGGAGCCGGTGCCCCGGCGCCCATTGGCGCGGCTGGCTGCATCGGTTGCGGCGCACCAATGGATTCTCCCATGTTGCCCGGATTGCCTTGCATCGCGGCAGGACGAAAGGTCGGATTGGCGGCGGCCAGCGGTAGCGGGCCTTGTGGCGGAGCCATCGGCCGCATGCCATTGGCGGCGGGCGCCATGCCACCCGGAGCCGGAGCATAATACGCTGCGTTCGTATTGCCGGAAGCGCCTGGGGCGCTGGCGTAATAGCCAGTATTCATCGGATATCCACCGTTCCCAGGAAAATAACCCGGGGCGCCTTGTGCATTGGCAAAGCTGCCTTGTGCATTGGCAAAGCTGGTTTGTGCATTGGCAAAGCTGGTTTGTGCATTCGATGGGCGTGCCTGGGCAGATTGTCCATTGACACTTGCCGAGGCAGGGCCTTCCAAGTTGGCGTTGGACCCGGCCAGCGCCAACTGCTGTCGGGCTTGTTCCGGCATGTCCATATTGGCTTGCGGAATTTGAGGGCGTGCGGCGTCGTCGTTGAATTTGTTGTTAGCTAACTGTGTATTGCCGCCACTGGTTGCTGTGTTGTGCACGCTGCCAGTCGAGGCTGGCGCAACACTGCCGATGGCCAAATTGTTTACGACCCGCTCGACGCCAGGACAACGCTGCGCCGTTTGGATAGCCATGGCCATTTGTTTTTGGTTGGCGACAAAACCATTCAGCCACACGGTGCCGTCTTCTACTTTTACACCCACGCTATAATTCTTCAAACGGCTGCTGAGGCTATCCGCAATTTGCTGCGAAGTCTCTTGATCGCCGGCCAGAACTAAACCGGCGGATAAGGCAATGCTGGCAAGCGCTGCCGACCATAACACACGTCGCATGATTCCCCTCCTAATGTAAACCGTGCCCTGACAATCTTTCGCTAAGCGTCCCGACAACCAGCGTTGATGGACTGGCCACGTTCCGACGGCTGGGTGACGTCGGCGTTATCGCTCGGGGTTTGCTCGTCGATTAATAAAGTTGTATTCCGCAGCGCATGCTCCCTGCGCAATCCGTCGTCGGAGCATGCCGCTGAGAATAGGTGTCGGTTGCGGATTGTGCCGAAGGGGAGTTTTTTTTCGCATTTGCCGAGAGTGGCGCTTGAAACGCCGCTGGCAATGCTGGCACGCAAACTTTTCAGGACCGAAGCCCTGTGCGGAAAATCTTAGCAAGCAGCAAGGAAATCAGCAGGATGGTTCCCATCTGGCGGTCACTCAATTGTTGCAAAATGCGCTAAATGGTCGCGGGACGGCGGCTGTGGTCGAAATCCCAAATGGCCAGGAGAATCATGCCCGCCAAAGTTGTCGCCGATAGCAGCCAGCATTTCGTGCCCAGAGCCAATGCTAGCGCCGTCGAAATTCCCACGATCACCAGCGTAAAAGCAAAGGCAGCATGGCACAGGGTTGGACACCGCCAGCGGACGCTTAAGCGCGCAGCAAAGCCACAGCTCCAGCCAGCGAACTGCACGAGCCCAAATAGCCAAAGCAGTGCAGAGAAATGCACATCTTGCATGACGGTTCCCTCCCGGTTCCATCCGGTTCGTCGGATGAGTTTTTAGCCACAGCTTCCATGCTGGGCATCACGGGAGTGCCAATGCGATTATTGTGCCAGCCGCACAAAAATATCTGCTGTCAAAACGTTGCTAGCAGTGCGATCTGTGCCAATTAGGCGTAAGTTATGCCGCGTTTTGCGTGACGAAAATATTTCCCCACGTGCATTACACGCCTGAAGACAAGCTCTCCAAAGCTGCCAAACTCTTGCAATTTCTACAATCGGAAGACTTTATTGATGCAGGAAATATCCCTGGCAACTGCAACTCCTTCCAAATTCAGAAACGTGCTTGCTATTTGAGGTGCGATTTCAATTCCGTTTCCAATTCGGAAATGTGCACGTTGCGATTGATGACAACTCCTTTGTCGTCGACCAAAATCATTGTCGGCAGTGTGAGAATGCCCATTTCGTTGGCCAAGCGGCTGTCTAACCCGCCAGGTTCCCAAAGTTGCGACCAAGGCAGACGATTCTTGGCCAAATAATCGGTGGCATCGGGCAGGTTGCCGTCAAGATTCACCCCGATTAGCGCAAAATTGCTCTTCCCATACTTCGCGTACAGTTCCTTTAGCTCTGCGAAATCCGTCTTGCACGGTTCGCACCAGGTGGACCAGTAGTGAATCAGCACGTATTTGCCGCGATATTTGGCCAAATCATCCGCCGCGCCCGTAACCGTTTTGGACCGCAGTTGCATTGGTTTGCCGACGCTGTCCATTCGGTGCAGTGCGCCGCGGGCTTTCGTGGCTTGGGATGTGGTTTCAAAGTCCGAAACCAATTCGCCATACCACTTTCGGGCTTTGTCTTCCTGGCCGGCGAATTCCTGGGCAATTCCTAGTTGCAGGAGCGCGTCGGCGGAATCCGCGGCTTTGGGATAATCTTGTACAAACTGTTCGAGATTATCGAGCCATTCGGCCTGCACTTTCACGAAGTCTTTCTGCTTCAGGTCGGAGGCGTATTTGGCGGTCAACAAACGGTATTTTACGTAGGGCACCAAGGCCGCATCCGCCGGATTTTTTTGCACCGTTTCAAGCAAGGACTGGAGCTTATCGATACCGGCCGGATAGCCGCCAGTTTGTGTCGCGGCGCTAACGGAATCGGCAAATTGACGAATCCATTGGGCACGGTCCTTTTCGCCAATTTCATCGATAATGGTCAGCATTAATTCCACTCGGCGGTCATTTAGCCGAGTTTGCTCCGCGTCGCTGCTGGCTTTGCCTACCGCTTCGTCCAGCTTCGAAAGCTCATCCATCATCTTTTGAATTTTTTCGGGCGGCCCGTCTGGATTGGTTTCGTTTGCCGCCGTATCGTTCAAGCGGTTGGCAGTTTGAAAGAAAAAGCCATCGACCTCGGCCAGTTTGCTGTTTGGATCTGGAATTGATGGAGCGCCAATTACGCGCCATACGTCGCCCGCTTTGACCAACGTACCGATCGAAACCTGGCCGTCTTTGCCATCGGTTTCGGTCATGGCCATCACGTTTTCATAGGCCGTGATGTCGCCCGTGGCTCCGTCGGTGCCGGCAGGAACTAAGCCGGGACGAGCGCCACTAAAATGCACCCATTGCGTATTAGGAGTGATGGCCCGTTGGTTGTGAATTAGCTCACTGAATTTCGAAGTGGCGCCAGTTACTTTTTCGCTTAAATCCTTTGTCTTTGCCGGCCCCAGGCCGAGCGATTTAATTTCCGCCGGAGTAATTAACAAGCGGTTGAAACGGCCCGTATCCTTATCGCGGATGGCCATGACTACTTCCGCGCTAGCTTCTTCCGGGGAAATCACTTTCCACGAATCGATTTTGCCATCTTCGCCCGGATCCAAGCCCCAGCGGCTGCCGGCCGTGTTCAGCCAACGGTGCTGGTCGGCCTTGCCGTTGAAGTTTTCGTCGATGTCGCGGTAAACCTCGATACCGTCCTTAAAATAGCTCCAGCGATCGACTACATTATCCCCGTTCGTGTCCACAAATTCACGTAAGATTTGACCGTTAGGTGCACGGACGACCCAGCCGGTTTGATTGCTAATCTTTTCGGCTTTGATGGTGCATTTGGCGATGTCGGCCGGCGCTGGAATATCGTAATCCACGTCTTTTTGCACTGGCGTCAGCTTTAAGGCCTGATCGACGCTGGGCGCTGCCGCGTGGGCCGCCGCCGGCAAATACAGCACAATACCCAATAAAATTTGCACGGAAAAAACTCGGCAAAACATGTGTCGCATTGGATCCATCCTCAACGGGTTGGTATCGCCGGCGCGCAACCACAGCGCGAACTAGGATTCTGCTACCTTTGTCGGCTTAAACGGGTGCGGCCCATCAGCCCTGTGTGCCGGATTTTCCGATCGCGAAACTTATCCGTGGCGTGGCAAAGACTTTCAGCAATCTGCAGGCACCCAATTTTGCCTGATGGGATCCGAATTGTCCGGCGTCCAAGCCTTTGACAGCACGTAACCAGTCAATAAAATACGCTATTCTCGTAGAACGATGGATTTGAGCAAAATCAGCATCAGGCGAAAGCCAAGGCAGTATAAAAGACAGCAAAGCTAGCGCGCATAGCTCAGTTGGTTAGAGCGCCACCCTGATAAGGTGGAGGTCCTTAGTTCGAATCTAAGTGCGCGCATTTTTTCTCAGTCGGCTGTCAATTGCATTTTGAGCTTCAACATGTTTTCGCCTGTCGCTACGAAGCATGCCGGCCATCTCTTTCGCCCGTCGCACTAGGTTAGAGCGACTCCACATAAGCTCCTGTGCTTCGGACTACTCGCCCAGCGAAATCGCGTATAGATACCAGGCTGCGTGTGGGAGCCATTGTTCGCTCCAGCGCCAATCTTCGTCTTTTCCCGTGACGGCAAAGCTTAGGTTGAAGTCAATATCGTGCGGATTCTTATAGCCACTGGTAATGCCATTACAAATTCCGCCGGGAGTATTCGTGTACTGGTACGAATCGAAAAACATGTACGCCGGATTATTATGGCCCGAGCCGTGCAACATGCAGGCATCGTATGGGTTCAATCCTAATATCCAATTCAATTGATTCGTAGCATAAGCCAGCAGCCGATCGTGGAAAGCGCGATCATCCTTAAAGCATCTGGCCGTTAAGCGGGCGGCTGCGGCCAACGATGCTAGGCGCGCATTTTCTCCCTGCCACCACGGCGCGGTTTCGGTGTCGTGTGGAAAAAAGAAGGCTGTGCGGCGATCTCCATCCGTGCTTTGCACCAATTGGCGTGCGTAGCCGAAGGGATTGGGAACTTCGTCGGTCGTGTGCAGTTCGAATTCCATCGCCTTGCGAACAGCGGCCAAAATTTCCTTTTGCAACGAATCATCGGCCAACGGATAAAAATTGAGCAAACTGACCACAGGCAGGCCAGCGTCGGCGGCGTGGAAAAATGGACGATCGCCCTCGTCGGCACGCCAGTAATTGGCGTATTTGCCGCTGCTGATTAACCTGTTCAGCAAATTCTTGGCACGGCGCTCAGCGGCGGCTTTATAATCGGCCTCGTCTGTTGTTCGAAATAGTTCTGTAGCCGCCAGCAAAGCACAATAATCGTCGACGATGTTTTCCTGGCCGTCGTTGGCATATTGCAGGTTATGCTGTTCCAAATAATTAAACGCGTCGTGGGCGGCTCTGCTGTAGGCTTCGCTTGAACTGTCTTCGGGCACACGGTGATTACGGGCCAGCGCCAGTGCGGCGATCACCATGCCGCCGCCGTTGCGGTAACCCACTTCGTACGGAAAGGCGACAGACAAACTCTTCATTTCTTCGTTGGGCGATTTGTTTTTAGTCTGCAACGTCTTAATAGCAAAGCCTTGTCCCTCTTTTCCAATCCGCCGATCTTCCGGTTTCTTCTCCCCGCCCGGCGCATCGACTGACCGGTAGAATGAACCCTTAGGATTTTTTACTCGCGCCAAATAATCGGCCCCAAACCTGGCTTCGTCGAGCAAACGACGACGGTATTCGCGAAAATTCGGATCATCGCGCTGCGTCAACTGCTCGTACGTTTTAAACAAACTCCAATCCGCCAGCGGAATTTGCTGCGGGTTGAAATAGGTGGAAAACGACAGGTGTGAAAGATGCTTGCCGTAATCGCCGGTGGCGTCGTACCAACCGCCGTGTGCATCCACTAAATTGCCGCGATGACCCTCGAATGGCAACATCGCGTCGGCATCGTCTAACAAGCCGGAACATCTCTCCGCCTTAAAATAACTGACGACGTTGGAAAGGGTATTTCGCTCAAGCAAATTGTGTTGAATTGCGAAGGGATACGAGCGTACCGCGCCGCTACCCGTCGCACATTCCAAAATGTATGTGCCTTCCGTCTGAACGGGAGTAAAATCTGCGGTCCAAAAAATCCAGTCCTTCCACTGATCGACCGCGCCGACTTTGACTGTGTCGCCCAAGAAAACTACCGCACCTGACTGCGCATCAAGCACCTTAAAACCCTGCACTTGATCGCCCGCACGGCCCTGGATTACCGCATGCTTCGGTCCATCTTTTTCGTAACCGATGTGATTGACCAGAACGCGAATAACGTCGCCATGGCAGACTTGCGCCCTCCAAGTGAAGAATGCAACAAGCAATGTGCCGAGAATTACAAACGGGTTAACGCGGCAAGTCATGGGAAATCAATGTGCCTGGTCCGATGAAAGTTATTTTGTTCCTTGGTCGATGGCTTCACCTTGAATGTCGGCCAAGCCTAGCGAATCACGCAGCATTAAGCCTTTCACCTTAGTGAGCCGCATCCAATCAACGTCAGAGGGTTTGTCAGAAATGGTTACATGATCCAAAGTGATGCCATCGGCGTTTACGATCGCCAGCGGCGGCCGCTGGTCGGGTTTTTCGTACGAGACTTCCACGTCTTTCAGCGTCAATCCTTTCACGTTGCGAATAAAAAAAGCCGATGCCGGACGTGGTCCTAACGAACGGGGAGAATAATCCTTCGGGTAGGGTGGATCAACGCTTGCATCGCGATTTGACCCGCCGCCGGGCATCACAATTTTCACATCTTTCAGCGTCAAGTTTTCGATTGGATAATCCGGCAAACCGCAAATACTGGTCGGATTTACCTCTCCTTGTCGACCAGCGGCACATTCTGTGACCGTGACATTTTGAATGGTGACATCCTTAATTTGTCCCGGCGTTACGTGCGGCTCGCCAGTTCGCAGTCGGTCGGTAATGAGAATGTAGATGGGATTAGCCGCGCCTTTAATTTCGATATTGCGATACCTTACATCTTCAATTCGCCCGCTGTCGTTGGATGTAATGCCGATTCCAGCTTTCATCGCTCGGCCGATTTTAATATTCCAGATGCGAATATGCTGAAAATCTCCCGCCGTTTCCGATCCGAATTGCAGCCCATTGCAGCCCGACTCAAAATAATCATCCCAAGCGTAAATGTTTTCGCTTTTGATGCGCCGGCCAAGTGCGTAGTCGCTTTTAATTCCCAGCGTGTCATCGCTGCAGCCGGTAAAGCTACAGCCGGTCATAGCCACATTACGGCAACCCATCAAATCGATGGCGTCTCGCGATTTTTTGATGACGGCATGGTCAATCGTGATGTTCTCACAATCGTTGAGCAAATAAACAAAGTGCCCACCCGTGACGTGCTTGGTATTTTTGAATAGCAAATTCTTTCCAACTTTGATGGCAAATACTTTGTCGCCGCCTCCTTCCTTCGGATTGCCCTGCGTCACGCCGCCACCGTTCACCTGCCCGCCAATTACCGCGAAATTCTCGATATTCTCCCCCCACATCACGGCGTCATGAAAGTGACTGTGCCCCACATCCTGGTATTTCCCATTCGTCGGATTAGGCTCAAGCGCATCATAACCATCTTTCCTCCCCTCGATGACTGCCTTGTCGTCCAACAACAGCCGCACATTGCTGAGCAAGTGCACCGACGCCACCATGTACTTGCCCTCGGGGAAACGGATCGTTCCACCTCCTTGTGCGTTGCAAGCTTCGATGGCTTTGTTCACGGCCGACGTGTCATTCGTTTGACCATCGCCAGTGGCGCCAAACTCTTTGACATCGAAATTCTTGTCGGCAAACGTCGGCAGCGGAATCTGCGGTGGCGAAAAATCATCGGTTGCGGCAGGCTCTGAAGATGTTGCGGCAGTCGCCGCCGGTGCCTGCCATTCTGCGGTCAGTATCCAACCGACCAACATCATCCAGCTCAAAATAAGAATTCGCTTCATGGTGAGTTCAGAGTAAACGCATTGACCGCACCATGCAAGCATCAGCCACAAATTCTGCGATACAAATTCTCGTACCGCGGCACAATCACCTCGGCAGAGAAACGTTCCTGCGCATAACGCTGGGCGGCGTAGCCAAAGGCTCGGCGGCGGGCACCGTTTTGCATGAGTGATTCCACCGCCTTGGCAAAAGTGCCCACATCGCCAAATGGCGTGAGCAAGCCCGAAACATTGTCATCGATTACCTCTGGCACGCCCCCCACTCGCATCGCCACACTCGGGCAGCCAAAACACATGCCCTCCAGAATGCTCAGGCCGAAACTTTCCAACTCGGAAGTGAATAGCCCCAAATCAGCGGCTTGGAGATAGTCTTCAATTTCCATAACCTTTGCCCGCACTGTGACTCGATCAGTCAAACCCAGTCGGCGCACGTCTGCTTCAAACGGCGTGAAATCCTCTCCCGCGAGAATCAGCAGTTTAAACGCTTCTCGTGGACGAATGCGGGCGGTCGCTTCCAGCAGTAAATCGATCCGCTTGACCGAACGCAAATTGGAACTATGAAACAGCAGCAGCTCGCTGTTCAGCCCCAACTCTTCGCGCACTTCGTCACGGGAACGACTCACAGGCCGCGGCGTGAAAAAGTTGTGGATGGTTTCAATCGGACGATCAAAATTCAGCAGCCGTTGTGTTTCCTGCTTTAAAAAATCGGAAACGGTTGTTACGGCGTCCGAACTGTTGAGTGCGTGACGAATAGCAGCCATATAGCCGGGGTCACGGCCCAGCAAGGTGGTATCTGTTCCATGCAGCGTTGTAACAATCCGCGGCCGATGTTCCGCTGGCAACATGCCACACGCCAGAATTGCAGCAGTGGCGTGTGGCACGGCGTAGTGAACATGCAGCACGTCGAGTTGATGCTGGCGGCTAACTTCCGCCATTTTCACAGAGAGCGGCAGCGTGTAATCGGGATATTTGAACAGTCCATAATCGTTCACCTCGACACGATGAAAATGCAACCGGGGCACATCAAGGGGCAATCGAAATGGGCGCTCATAACTGAAAAAATGGACCTCATGTCCGCGCTCCGCCAGCTTTTCGCCCAAGGCCGAAGCCAACACGCCACTGCCGCCCACGGTAGGATAGCACGCGATGCCAATGTTCAAGGGATGCTCGCTGGCCATATTAAAAGCGGTTAACGCCTCCGCTGAGCACATTCAGCGAATCCAACACCACGGGATCGTTGGGAAACAATGGCACCGCATGACCAACGCCCGCACGCAATCCGTGGAAACGAGCGCGCGTTAGTTGCAATTCCACGTATGCCCGGGCTTGCGTTTGCGAACGGTGCGCCTCCATGGCCGCGGTCCAATCGGCAATAATTTCCGCGGCCGAAACATCGATTAGCACTGGAGTAATATCGCGCGGCTCCGCATCGGGCGATACGGCGTAATACAACAAATGCCGAATCGTATGCGGCGTTTGCTCGCGAAGTTCTTGCAAGCCGCCATACCGCGCAAGCCGAGTAGCATCGCGGACAAGCTTCCCCAAGCGTGCATGATCCGGATGCTGATTTTCCACCAGACTGGGCGCTAAAACAATCTGCGGCCGCAGATGGCGAATGATTCCCGCCAGTTTGATGGCATGGACGGGGCGAACTTCCAAATGGGCATCGCCGTCGAGCTCCACAAATTCAACCGTGGCACGCAGAATTTCAGCGCCAAGTTGCGCTTCTTTAACTCGCTCTTCGGGTGTGCCGTGAGTGGCAGATTCACCACGAGAGCAAATCACCAAATGCGCCGCGTGCCCGGCGCGTGTCGTCTTGGCAATCACGCCGCCGCAGGCAAACTCGATGTCGTCCGGATGTGGACCGAACGCCATTAGCACTGGAGATTTAATTGTCGAGTTCGACATAGGCCTCTTCGCATCGCTCAATAAAGTCTCGTTCAACATACTGTATTTCGGGTGCATCGTCGCGATGGAGATATAACTTTTCGCTCGCGCCGGCCACATAATGCGTGCAATGAATCACCGATTGCATCCATCGCAGCCGCGCATCTCGAGCAGGACTGACCTGATCGGTGCGAAATGGCATTTCTGGCAAGGTGATGAACGAATCTCCCCCTTTATGCAGTTTGAGCGCGCCGTCAATGCAGCGGGCCCGCACAATTTCACCTTCATAGGGCACATCGACAAAAAAATCGGAAATTTCGCAGGCAGCGCGACGAAACTTAGGATCACTGGAACGGACCACTTGAATGCCGTGTAGCAATCCCATCTGGCTATAGATTTCCAGGCAGAAATCGGCTGCGTGCTTGGCGACAGTTTGTTCGAACATGTCGAACAAGCTGGCATCCACGTATTCGCTCAAAATTCGCGCCATGTGCGGCCGCCAATTTTCGGGAATCCGTTTTAAATACAAAGGCGAATACTTCTTTTGTACCTTATTCTCAAACTCGAAGTTGAAATCGGCCGCGTCGCCGAACATGCGATGCCGCAATGTGGTTTTGGTTTCGCGCGGATCGTGGTCGCTGTCGTGGCAAAAGTACACAATTTTGCCGCCCAATTCCGCCTGCAATCGCCGGGCGGTTTGGATTTTGGCGTACAAATATCGCCTGGGAAAAAAACCGCACGGCTGCTGGCCAAAGCAAATAACAGGTGCGGCGCTCATGGGGTGAGATTTGGGCCGATCGGTTGAGGCCGCCGAGGGAGTGGAATTTGCAACAGCATGCTGAACACCATGCACACCACACAACCGATCAAATTATACCAGACGTAACTAATCTCCAGCGAAAAATAGAGCGCAATCACAAGTACTTGCGCCAAGATTGCTCCCCAAAATATGGCAGTTCCCCCAACCCAGCGAATGAAGAAACCGACCATGAATAACCCCAGCATTACCGGATAAAAAATTGACCCCAGGATGTTGACTGCCTGAATTAAATTTTCCGACATGGCCGCAAACAGTGCGAAGGCAATCGCCACGAATCCCCACATCACGGTGAAGCATTTCGAAGCCAGCAAACATTGCTCGTCGCTGGCCTGCGGCCGGATAAGATATCGATACCAATCGATCGTGGTGCTGGTCGCCAGGGCGTTCAACTCCGCCGCTTTGGCCGATAGTGCCGCTGCGAAAAATGCCGTGATTAACAGTCCGATTAGCCCATGCGGCAGATAATCCAGAATAAAATCGATAAATACGTAATCCGATTGGTTCGTTTTTTTGCGTGGATCGACGGCCTCGGCGACTTCTTGGCGAATGTCGTCCATCCTTTGCTGAACCGCTGTCGCAGCGGCGCGGGCCGCAGCTTCCGCATCCGAATCGTGCCCATGCCGTGCATCGATCCAGGCTTGCAGATTCTGTTGCTGTTCATCGTGGGCGGCGTTAAAGTTCATTTCCAGCGCATTGAGCTGCTGGCGGTCACCGTGCTCTAACCGTTGCTGCCACGCCACGCGGTTAAAATACACCGGCGGCAGCTGAAATTGATAGAACACAAACAGCAGCACGCCCAACAGCAGAATGAAAAACTGCATCGGGATTTTGAACACGGCATTGAACATTAGCCCCAGCCGGCTTTCTCGCAGCGAAGCGCCGGAAATGTAGCGCTGCACCTGTGATTGGTCGGCGCCAAAATAGGCCAGCATTAAAAACGTGCCGCCCAGCAGGCCCGACCAAAACGTATAGCGCTCTTTCAGATCAAACGAATAGTTCGTAGCCTGCAATTTGTGAAATCCGCCGGCCAAGCTGAAGGTATCGCTGAGTAAAAGCCCGGACGGCAATTTTGAGCACAGCACAAAAGCGGCCGCCAGCATTCCGGCCATAATCACGGCAAACTGCTGCTTCTGCGTGATATTCACCGCATCGCTGCCACCCAAGGTCGTATAAACAATGACCACCAGGCCGCTGCACACAATCGTTACGTCCAACCGCCAGCCGAGCACGCTGGAAAGCACAATGGCCGGCGCATAAATGGTAATGCCGGCGCCAAGTCCGCGCTGCAATAAAAAAACCGCTGCTCCCAACAATCGCGTTTTCTTATCGAACCGTCGCCCCAAATATTCGTAGGCGGTATACAGGTTCAACCGTCGATAAATCGGCAAGAACACCGCCGCAATAATCACCAGCGCAATCGGCATCCCAAAATAAAGTTGCACAAACCCCAGACCGCTTTCATAGCCTTGGCCCGGCGTCGAAAGAAATGTCACGGCGCTGGCCTGCGTGGCCATGACCGAAAGCCCAATGCTAAACCAGCGCGTTTTTCCTTCGCCTTTGAGATAGGCACTGAACGTCCGCCGATCACGCGTACGCCAGGTTCCATAACACGCAATTCCCAGGATGGCGCAAAAGAGCACGGCATAATCAAGTGCGTTCACAAAAACGCCCTCGAGAGCGCGGTCAAAAGAGCAACCCAAACGACAAACGTGACTAACACAAACGCATACACCGCCGGCCAGGTGCGCAGCGCTGGCAAATCGGTTGCCTCGTCATCGATTGCAACTTGCCGGTTGTCGGTCGAATCGATCATCAAATCTGCCTGCCGGATGTCTCATTCTTTACCCAAAGAAATCAGATTCGCAAACAATCGATAGGCGCCGGGCACGCCCGCGGGGAGCTCGCGGAACCAATCCAGACTAGTGTATACAAAATAACCACGGCCATGCTTGGCCACGAGAATGCCCCCTTTCAGCGGCGCTTCGCCCGGATCGTTGCAGGCAATCAGAGGCGTGAAATGTTCGTCCCACTGATTCGGAAAATAGATGCCGCGTTCCTGCACCCAACCGTCGAAATCGGCCTGTGTAATTTTGTTGGGCGTGTTGAGCGCCGGATGATCGGGCGCCAAAAACGTGACGGGCGATTGTTCATCGGTCACACGCTCCGAGGAAATTCGCAGATCGTACGGGGCGAGCTTATCGGCCTTAATACCATCTGGTCGATTGTATTGCACGATGACGTTGCCGCCGGACTCGCAGTATGCAAACAGCGCCGGCAAGTGCGGAGCTAAATCTGTCCGCACATTGAAAGCGCGAATGCCGATGACCACGGCATCCAGGCCGCGCAATCCGTCTTCAGTAAGATCAGCCGCAGCGAGTTGCTTGACCATGTAACCCATTTGCGCCAGGCATTCCGCCACGCTATCCCCCGCGCCAGGCAAATAGCCAACGGTGTGCCCACGAATTGCCAGATCGAGCGCCACAGCCTTGAGACGCGCGACCGGCTGCAGCAAAAGTGGGGGAATATGATCGTAATGAATTTCCACACGGCGATTGTCGAAAGTCGCGCCATTTATTTCGGCCTGCGCAATGATTTCCGTTGAAGTCGCCTGCGCCGGTGGCGTTACGGTAAAGGAAAGCTTCGCACTTTCGCCAATTTTGAGAAGCTCAAATGTTTGCGACTCAGGGGAAACTTTCCAATCCGACGGGGCGTCCAATTTCAACTTGCCTGAGAGGTTACCGCGCATGGCGGTGACTTGAACTTGCACCGGCCGTGCAGCGGCAGGAATGAAATTTTGCACATCGCAATCAAAGCTCAGGGCCACTGGCGCGACCACTTCCAGCCGCCGCATTTTTTGTTTACCGGATTCGCCAATGATTTCCACTGGCTCATCGGCGACAACAAGTTTTTGCTCGCCCACTTCGAAGATTTGCTCAATCGGAAACACTGGCGGATTCTCTGGCCGACCAATCAGCGATGCATCCGACACATGGTACAATCCAATGCCTGGCGGTTCTTGCAACCAATACGGCTGAGTGAGCGGAGTATTGGTTGGGATCATTTGCGTAATTTTGCGCTCGGCTGGCTGATTAGAATGCAGTTCCATGGATTCGTCGGTGCTTTTTGAAATATTCGGGTACCTAACGCCCAGCCAATGGACCGGAGCATCGCTCCTCATGGTGGCTGTGTGACGAAGGACGATGGTCTCGCCGGGAACGACTTCTGCATGGTCCACTGTCGTTTCTACGGTTAGTCCCAGGCAAGCCTGAAGAATTCGATCAAGCTGCCGGCGTTTTTCGTCAACCAACCGGCTGGCTGGCTGCGCATTCACTTTGCTGCGCAATTCGAGCAAATCGGGCACACTTGCCGCGGGATCTGCTGGATTGAATTTGGCAATGATGCCGTCAATTAACTTTCCAATTTCATTGCCGCCGTGAATACGATTCCAGGTGGTGTCCACGCCGTCAAAAATGTCGTTCTTGGCTGGTTCACCGGCAAGCAATTGGAATGATTCAACCCTTGCGCCGCCGCGTCCACCGCCGCCGAAATTGCCAAAGCCTTGAGTTTTATGCATGGCCCGGCTTTGTGCCGCAATATCTGCGAACGATTCATTCAGCACCGGATCGGTGCCGCTAATATCCATTCGCACGGCAGTGCTATTTTCCGCACCGCCCCCGGGCGCATTGCCTTGCGTCCCTCCAGCCGGCCCGCCGCGCCCAAAGCCACCGCTGTTCATCAACAATCGCTTAGGTTGCCACGGCGTTAAATCTTTCAGTTGTTCGGGAAACGCCGCCGGATCGCCCGCCAGTTTAAACGCTTCGACGGACAACACAGCCGACGCAGTATGATGGCCGTGCGTACGGCTGGCTTCCGGAGAAAACCGAGTAATAATCACATCCGGCTGAAACGTGCGGATCACGCGCACCACGTCGGAGAGCACCGCCTGCTCATCCCAAATTCGCAGCGTTTCACGGTAATCTTTGGAGAAGCCAAAATCGATGGCCCGAGTGAAAAATTGCTGGCCACCATCCAAACGCCGTGCAGAAAGCAACTCCTCGGTGCGGATCAATCCTAATTCATCGCCGAATTCCGGACCAAGCACGTTTTGCCCGCCGTCGCCGCGTGTGATCGACAGGTAAGCTGTGCGAACATGCCGGCCCCGCGCCAAGTACGTAATGAGCTGCGTATTTTCATCATCTGGGTGGGCGGCGATGTGCAACACACTGCCCAACTGCTGAAAGCCACGCAACTGCTGAAGTATTGCCAACCCCGAGGGAGAATCGCCGGCATGCGCCGAGACGATGCCATGCAGGATGGGCATTAGTACCACTACGGCTGCTAAAAAGCGCGCGATTTTCACTTTTTAACCGTGAAGGGCACCGAATACTCCGTGTCGTCCCACATAATTTTAATCGCGCCTCCGCCCGAGGGATTTTTTTCCAGCGCCATTGCCAGTTGATCATTCGGTTTATCGAGCGGTTCTTTTTTCAAATCGACGCGGGCCAAATCGTGCTTTTCATCAACCGGAATTCCCCAGCCGCCAAGCGACTGGCTGATCGCTAATTTGGCGCCGTTTTCGTCGGGAACCATATACAGCGTGTACGCACCGGCTGGAACCGAAGTATCGCCGATCTCGAGCGGCTTTTGAGTGACCAACAAAGTGGCTTCATCGGCGCCCAATCGCCAGGCTTTCCCATAGGGGACTAGCTTTCCCCAAATTTTTCTAACTTCGCCGCTGCGCGGATCTTTTGAATATGGCCGGCCATAAACCAACGTCACACGGTCGCCGTCGATCACCGTGCTGATCGTGTCATGCGGACTCGTTCGAGCACGTTGGGCAAATGCCGACAGCGGACTTAACAGGGCAATGGCGGCAATGAGAGAAATCAACTTCGGCTGGCTCATAAATTCTCCTTGAACACAACGTTATGTGACTTGATGTGGTGGCAACACAGCGCGACGGAGAGCTTCAACAAACGGTCGCAAGATGCGACATGGGTAGGGAAACAAGCGGCGAGAAAATTCAACCGTCGAAGCGGGTCGATCCATTAATCGGCAAACCAAAATCAGACAGGAATTCAACCAGGCTCTTCGGTTGACTTCGCTGTAGCGTATCAAAGCCACATCCCTATAGCAAGCGTTTGGGCCAAACCAGGCGAAAGCGGCAAGGAAAAACTATCGATCGGTCAGTTATTTGCGCGCTGGAGCGAATCCCGCGAATTGCATTCCGCCAACCCTAACCATGGCAACGAACGCCGAAGGGTCCATAAACCGGCCAACCAACCAATGCAACCGCCGGCAATTGTGTCGCCGACGAAATGGTAATTGGTGATCACCAGCGATATCGCCGCGACGAATATCGTCCCCACGGCTAGCCAGCGCCACTTTGGCCAAGTTTCCCACACCATCGCACACAATGCACAAACAATAGCCATGTGTCCTGACGGGAAGCCATCGTCCGGATGACCATGAAACCAATGAAAAACGAATTGGCTCTGATCCGTCAAAAAATGCCCCTGGCCAAACCACATATTAGGACCAGGTCGGCCAAAAATCCATTTGAGCAAATATTTTAGCGCTGCCGCAACAACGATATTGAGAAATCCGGCTATGGCGAGGGCCTCCTCTCGCTGCCATGGCTTCCACCATCGCTTTAGCAGAGCCAATAGCAACAGCACTGGCGATATGTAGACGAGTCCTGTAACAACATCCGGGGGGTTTCGCAACCAACTAGGCGCCACGTTCGCATGTTCGTGAACCCACACTGCCACCGGCCAATCGACGCAGAAGAATGAAACGGTCACCAACCCTGCACAAAGAAATAGCGCGCCCACCGTTTGCAAGAGTAACCGGCTGATATTCATCGATCAAATGATCTGGGTTGGCGTGCGGTCGACGAAGGTCCGAATGGTCACCTACTAAGGTTAAATCTTTTGGCGGACTGAAAGAATAGAGCTTTTTTCCGGCTCCCGTCAATCACGTGTGCGGGGCAGATTACGCCTATTAAACGTTTTGTGTCAGCCAATGCACAATGGCAGCTAACAACCAATAGATGCCCATGCCAATAAGCACCAAAATAAGTACTGCGATTAAACCAACAACAATTACATAGCACAAATCGCTTCGTCGAGCTCGACGTGCCTGGTCCCAAGTTGTCACGGATAAATGACGCCGCAGCAACTCCACATTCCACACATTCGGTTTCCAGAACACGTCGAACACGGTGCCAATCAGGGGAATCATGCCGACGAAATAATCGATTGCAATATTCACCGCCATTCGCATCCTAGTAACCCGGGCAAGCTCGAAGCGGCGAAACGCCCAAAACAAATATAGCGATGCAAATAGGCCCAAGGTGTCGCCGATTACGGGAACTAATTTCACCAGCGCGTCCCAGCCGTAACGAATGTGTAGGGAAGGAATTTGAAAGCCGTCGTCCAGCCAATGGGCAATCCATTCTAAATGTGCGAGACGATCGGAATCGGTTACTTCATGAAAAGTTGTAGAGCGCTCGGCAAAGGCTCTGTTGTCGGAGAGGTTTTGACCTGCATCACGATTGTCTGGGGCGGATAACATTTGCTTTGGGGCGTAGACCGGACGTGGTTGCGTGCAAGTTCGATTGCCCCCTGTTAAACGCAATAAATATGCCGCCTCATTCTCCTAACGGATTCTTCAATGCGAAGAACATTTGCAAACCAATGGCCATGCACAACCTAACTCAAACTGGTTTCGGAACAACCAGAATGGCAGACTATGTGCCTTCTTTTCTGAGCGTTACCGCCATCATCGCGGAATTGATCATGCAAAGATGATCTATTGAAATTGCAATTCTCAAGAAAACGAGCAATTCATCAATGGCGCGCAATTTGCGTTCCATTTTGTCCGTTGTTTGAAGTACGGATTTTTTGATCACCGGCACGGAGGGGAAATCATTTAGCCGAGGAGAATCGATATGCTTGGCACAATTTTGTTGATCGTGTTGATTTTATTGTTGTTGGGCGCCATCCCTACGTGGCCCTATAGCAGGGGCTGGGGATATTATCCAAGTGGCGGACTCGGCTTGGTTGTACTAATCCTTGTAATCCTGTTGCTCACCGGCCGCATTTAGAGTCGAGCGTCCCCATGCGATTCGCTTCGCTTTCTCGCGCCGATCCAACGAAACTTCACGATTCGGCCATACAGTTTTTGCCGTCGCACTTTTCGTTGAAATCGCTACGCGAATCGGCCCAGGGATGCCGGGGTTGTGAGCTGTTCCGTCATGCCACCCAAACGGTGTTTGGCAGCGGGCCTGCTCAAGCGCGCCTGATGATCATTGGCGAAGTTCCGGGCGATCAAGAAGATCGCCAAGGAAAGCCTTTTGTGGGTCCGGCCGGAAAATTACTTGTGCAGTGCCTGGAAGCAGCGGGCGCCGCTCGTAGCGAAGTGTATTTGACCAATGCGGTAAAACATTTTAAATGGGAACAGCGTGGCAAACGGCGGTTGCATACGAAACCTAGCATGCGCGAAATTCGGGCCTGTCGCCCCTGGTTAGAAGCGGAAATTGAAGTGGTTCGCCCGCGCACTATAGTCTGTCTAGGCGCGACTGCAGCGCAGACAGTGTTTGATCGTAATTTTAGGCTAACGCAGCACCTGGGTAAATTGATGTCCTCTCCATTGGCGCACTTCGTGATTGCGACCTATCACCCATCATCGGCGTTGCGAGCGCCAGATTTGGCCGAACGGCATCGGATTAAAAACCGATTGATTCACGATCTCAAAATTGCTGTCAAAAGCGCAAAATAACTACAAAGCTGGTGATCGCACTTGTCTCATCATGGCCCTCTGCATTTATCATAAAAAACGAAACTTCTCCCGAACCCCAGAACCGCAGGGCAATGGCGCGATACCGCGCGGTCATCATTACGTCATTCAAAAGCATGACGCTAGTCATCTGCATTACGATTTTCGCCTGGAATTGCACGGTGTGCTGCTGAGCTGGGCTGTACCCAAAGGACCGTGTTTGGATCCTGCAGAAAAACGACTAGCCGTCCAGGTGGAAGATCACCCGATCGATTATCGAAGTTTCGAAGGAATTATTCCTGCCGGTCAATACGGCGGAGGCACCGTGATGGTGTGGGATTACGGTTCTTGGAAGCCTGCAGGCGATCCCGATCAAGGTTATCGCCAAGGAAAGCTCAAATTCACGTTAAATGGCAAAAAACTGCACGGCAACTGGATGCTGTTACGAATGAGGGGGGGGACATCCTCTCGCGGCCGAGTGAATTGGCTATTGATTAAAGAGCATGATGGAGCGGCGCAACCATTGTCGGAAGGAGATGTGCTTGTCGAATTTCCCAATAGCGCCAAATCTGGCCGGACGCTGGCCGAAATTGCCGCCCGTCGGACGGGACACATGCGCCCCATTCGTGGCCCAGCAAAGTCTGCTGTTCGTAATTCAGATGATGTCTCAAGCACCAAGGCGCATCGCCGCCGTCTAGTTAAAAAAAAACGTCGCAGGCTGAGCAGCAACACCACCTAGGAAGTTCTCTGGATGAAATTCCCGGCGCGCAACGCGCGGCATTTCCTAAAAAAACCGACGCTCAACTCGCCACATTGGTAAAGCAACCGCCCTCCGGCGAGAGCTGGCTGCACGAGCAAAAGTTTGATGGCTATCGCATGTTTTGCCGAATTGGCGCTGGAAAGGTGCAATTCATTAGTCGTAACCAACAAGACTGGACTGGTAAAGTATCTTCGCTCGTGACCCTGGCGACCGAACTGAAAGTGAAGCAAGCCATCCTCGACGGTGAAGTTGTCGTGCTCGACTCCAAAGGCATCAGCAGTTTCCAAGCATTGCAAAACTCATTCAGCGAGCGGCAAACGAATCGGCTGGTCTATTTTGTGTTCGACATCTTGCATCTGGATGGCTTTGACCTCACCGGCGCAGCCCTGGAACGCCGCAAGGCCGTTGTAAAATCGCTCATCGACAATTTGCCTACCCGCGTGCATCGCTTACGGTACAGCGAACATTTGCTCGGCTCCGGCGCTGCTTTTCTCCGCAAGATGTGCAGGCTGGGCTTGGAAGGAATGATTTCCAAACGCCGAGATGCGCCGTACATACCCGGCCGAACCGGCGCCTGGTTAAAAAGCAAATGTCGCCAAGAGCAGGAGTTTGTGGTTGGCGGTTACACGCGACCTGCCGGCTCGCGCATCGGTTTCGGCGCATTGTTGCTGGGTTACTATCAGGCTGGAAGCAAATTAATTTATGCTGGGCGCGTTGGCACAGGCTTTAACAGCCGCTCTCTGCGCGACATTTTGAGCCGCTTGAAATCTCTGGAGCAAAAAGCGTCTTCCTTCGCCACCAAACGCATCCCAGGCGCGACCGGCGCTGTACATTGGGTTCAACCAAAATTAGTAGCACAAATTCAATTTAACAACTGGACCGACGACAGCCTGCTGCGACAAGCAGCTTTCCTCGGTCTGCGCCAAGACAAGCCCTCGCGTGAAGTGAAACGTGAAAGGGCTGTCTAATATTTTGCTATGCCATCCCGAACAAACACGCACCGATCACTACCTGCTTCGAAGCGCAAACCACGCTCCAAGGCAGCAGCCGCCCAAGGGAAAGTGAAATCCGCATTTCGTATCACCCACCCAGACCGTATCGTTTATCCAGATGCGGGAGTTACCAAGGGACAAATCGCCAATTACTACATCGAAGTGGCGGATTGGATATTACCGCACGTTACCAATCGGCCATTGGTCCTGGTTCGCTGCCCCGAAGGTCTTGCCGCGGGTTGCTTCTACCAAAAACATCCCCCTGTCGGCATGCCCTCGTCGGTGCAGCAAATTTCCATTCGCGAGAAAACCGAAACCCGCAGGTACGCCGTCGTTCAGGATTTGGAAGGGTTGATTGCGTTGGTGCAATTCGGGACGTTGGAAATTCATGCCTGGGGTTCGCCGACCGGCGATATCGAGCGCCCCGATCGAATGATCTTTGATCTCGATCCCGATCCGGCCGTTTCCTGGCACGAAGTGGTCGAAGCAGCTTTTTTAGTCCGCGACAATTTAAAACGGCTTCGCTTAACCAGCTTTGTCAAAACGACAGGTGGAAAGGGACTTCACATTGTGGTGCCGCTGGCGCAGAAGCAAACTTGGCCTGAAGTCAAGCAGTTTACTCGCGACTTCGCCGACAGCATGGTCGCTGCCGCGCCGCACCGATACATTGCCACGATGTCAAAGGCGGCACGACGCGGCAAAATTTTCGTCGACTATTTGCGGAATGAACGCGGGGCAACTTCAGTAGTTCCATATTCCACTCGCGCCAAGCCGGGAGCCAGCGTATCGATGCCAATCACTTGGGCAGAGCTTTCCACGCAAAAAGGTCCGCAGCAATACTCGGTTAAAAATGCTGTCGAACGGTTGAAGAAGCTGCGGTCTGATCCTTGGCGTGAAATTTGGCGGGTGCGCCAGTCCCTGCCGCCGGGACGGAAACGATAAGTTGTAATCCTGCTATTTCAAAGTATTCTCAAACAATCACCGCACCGTAACGCCTTGGCACAAGATTTGAAGGCCAAATTGAAACGCACTTTATGCACTATCTCACAAGGAGCGCCATATTATGGCAAGCAATACAAACACGCTCAAGGACAAAAAAGTGGCCATTTTGGTCGCCAATGGTTTTGAACAAATCGAACTTACCGGACCCAAGGAAGCGCTGGAAAATGCTGGGGCCACGGTGTCTATTATTTCGCCGGAGCAACGCACCGTAAAAGGTTGGAAGCACACCGATTGGGGCGACGAGTTCCAGGTCGATATTCCACTGAGCGAAGCCAAAGCTGATGACTTCGATGCATTGGTTCTACCCGGCGGTGTAATGAATCCGGATAAGCTACGCCGCAATGAATGGGCGTTGCAATTTGTTCGCGCCTTCATGGAATCGGGAAAACCGACGGCTGCTATTTGTCACGGGCCCTGGACATTGATCGATGCAGGCGTTGTTTCAGGTCGGAAAATGACGTCGTATCCATCGATTCAAACCGACTTGAAAAATGCCGGCGCAAACTGGGTCGATGAGGAAGTGGTTGTCGATAACGGCCTGGTTACTAGCCGCAAGCCAGACGATATTCCTGCTTTTAACCGCAAGCTGATTGAGGAAATTGGCGAAGGGGTGCATGCTGCCTGAAGGCGTCCGCAAAGCAAATCAGCATCCACTAACAAATTACTAGCATTGCCATTGGCAGTACAGCAGCCAGGGAGGTGACATTCGGACCAAACTCAACGTGTGGAGTCAAACCGGTTCATCGCTCAAATAGACGATTGAACCGGTTTTTTATTTGGCACAGTTGTTGCGTCTGTTGGCTTCCAAATCTGTCCATGCGTAAAGCATGGAATTGCAAAGGAATTAATGAATCGCTTGGGAGGAAATTTTCATGACCACCGCCACAAAACATCGCGACAGAGAGCATAAACCCAACTGCAAAACTATCCGCACTTTAACTGCCGAAATTTGCCAGGGTTGGACTACTGGCGAGCGGCACCACCGAGCTCGCTTGGCGTTATTGCTACAGCATCGGCTTTTTGGATGTCAGTTTGGAGATTGATCAGTGGCGATGGCTTTGGTGGCAACCGTCACCAAAGAGCGCGCCTGAGGCACAACGTTTGCAATCAACAGCAAACTGTAGACAGCCGAACCCTCGCGGGCTTTTTTCAAGGAGTATGTTTTATGTTAGTACGCAAAATAACGCCTCTTGCCGTCGCTCTGATAGTGATTTTTTCAATTGCCCAAGCCGCGATAGCCCAAGATCCCCTACGAACAGGACAAGCACCGACCGCCCAGCGGCATGAAATGAACAAGCCTGTGCTCGGAAACATGGCAATGAACGCGGATTCGCAACTATCCGGCTGCTTAATTGTCGACAATCAAGGTGAAATTGCATTGGGACAGCTTGCCGAGCAAAAGGCAAAAGACAAAGACGTAAAAGATTTTGGCCAAAAAATGGTGAAGGACCATACGGAGTTTATGCAACAGTTAGAGCGTTTCGCAGGTACTCAGGGCGGCCCCGGACGCGATCCAGAAGCGCGAAACACCGTCAGCACACAAACCGCGGCAACGGAAACAGCCGTTCCTGGGTCCACTACGCAGCCGCTGGGTAGCCAGCAGCTCAATTTCGTCATGTTGAAACAGGAAATTGGACAGAAACTCCTGGATATGGTGAAGAAAGACTTGAATGAAAAAGAAGGCAGCGAGTTTGATAAGTGTTATATCGGCGGTCAAATCGGCGCCCACATGCAAGTTTTGGCCACGTTGGAAGTAGTTCGTAATCAAGCTTCACCGGAATTGGCTGCGGTGCTGGATAAGGGAATCGAAACCACCAAGTCGCACTTAGAACACGCGAAGAAAATTGCCAAAGCATTGGAGAAGGAATAACTTACGCAAAAATCGGTCTTGAATCCAAAATCGACGATGCGTGGGAAGTGATCCGAAAGCACGCGGTTGCATAACTCCGCTAGCCGCAGCCGAAGCACACAAGCCTCGGCTGCGTTTTTTTGTGCGCTTTTCCCTTTAGTTCGTCTGACTGGCGTCCGCGATTTGTTTGGGGTGCAAATCGGCTAAGTCGTTCTGCAAGAGACGGTCAATAAGCTGTTTTACGCCCGCACCGTTTTCGTCATCGGTTACCCAATCCGCATGGGCTTTTAATAGTGGAACTGCGTTTGCTACCGCCACTCCTAGCGCACAGCCTTCTAACAGCGCGTGATCGTTTTCCGCATCGCCAATTGCTACGGTGTTTTCTGGAGAAAGGCCCAATTCCTTAATCGCCGCTGCCAATCCTGTCGCCTTATTGATTCCAGAGGGCAATATCATGACCGAGCCCTTATTGAAGATTACTTGCAATTCCAGTCCCAAATCGCGGATCGTTTGCAACACGACCGTTTCATGGGGATGTTTAGTCGAAACAATCACGCGACCTGTGGTGCACGGGGTAACACCACGCCGTTTTAACGTGGCCACGAATTCCGCCGAGGGAGCCGGCCCCAGGACCTTCTCCTTCTTGCCGTCGGCATGATACAAGAGTGCCCCGTTCTCTGCCACGACGCATTCGAACAAGCCCAAATGCGGACAGACGCTTAGCAAATCGGGCAACTCGCGGCCCGTTACCATAATTAGCTTCCGGCCTGACCTGCGACAGGCTTCCAAGGCCGCGACGGTGGCTTCAGAAATGCGCCCATCGCCAGCGAGAGTTCCGTCATAATCGAAGGCGGCCACTGAATACTGCATGAACATCCAAGTACGGCAAAAAGTATGCCGAATGCCAGTTAAGATTGGGAATTTGGTATAACGCTTGCACTTCAACAATTGCATTTTCTACTCAAAAATTCTGTTGATATTTCCATCTATGAACACTCTTGTCATCGACATCGGCGGTAGCAATGTCAAAATTTGGCGCACCGGCGAGAGCGAAAAAATTAAGTTTGAATCGGGCCCTAAGATGACGCCGGAGGAATTTGTAAAAACTGTCAAGAAGCACATCGACGAATGGAAATATGACCGCGTTTCCATCGGCTATCCCGGCGATGTTTTGCACGGATATCCTACCCAGGACCCATATAACCTGGCGCCGGGTTGGGTTGGGTTCGACTTCGCCAAAGCTTTTAAAGCGCCCCTAAAAATTATGAACGACGCCTGCATGCAGGCCTTTGGCAGCTACGAAGGAGGTCGAATGCTGTTCCTTGGCTTAGGAACCAGCATGGGCTCGGTTTACATGATCGACGGCAAAATCATCCCGCTGGCGCTAGGCCACCTCAAATTGTACAAAGACGAGACATTGGAATCTCATCTGAATCACCAAGCCTACGAAACGCACGGCGGTAAGAAATGGCAACAGGCGGTGACAGATGCGATTGCCATGCTCAAGCCCGCCTTTTTAGCAGACTACGTCGTGCTTGGCGGCGGACAAGCAAAAAAGTTGAGCAAGCTTCCTGAAGGATGCCGGCGCGGCTCCAACGAAATGGCCTACATTGGCGGCGTTCGAATGTGGGAACCCGATGCCAACCATCCGCCCGGCGATGATCGCTCGAAAGCCGTCGAAGCCGAGCCGAAAAAAGAACTCGCAAATAGTAACCATTCAACACAGAGGTGATTTGCGATGGCAAAGAAGTCGGCCAAGAAAGCAGGGGCCTCGCCCAAGAAAAACACCACGCGCCACGCGAAAACCAGATCGCATAAAAAAGGTAGCAACAAAAAATGGAGCGGGAAGGTAAAAACCGTATCCACCTATCCGCCGGCAGGCTTGTACACCAAGGATGCCGAAACTATTGCCCGTGTCATGGCCACCAAAAAAGTTAGCCCCAAGGGAATTGGCTCGGCCATCCGGATGGTTCAGTTTTTCATCAACAGGGCGGGCAAGACATTGCCAAAATCGCGCCGGCGCGAACTAGAAAAGGCGAAGGATATTTTGCAGACTAAACGAGAATCCACATGACGGTTCCTATGCGGCATTCCGCGCTAATAAGCGAGCCAGTGGCGCGTTAAAAAATCAGCCAATGTCAGCCCCAGCATAATTGCCAGCCAAAACAGCGCGGCCAGCACGGCCAACCAGGTTACGCGGCCGCTGTGCAGCAAATGCATAAAGTAGAGAGCCACCAGCGTTGCTTTTACTGCGGCGATCGCCAATCCCACAACCGTATGCCACGCCGGTGCCTCGTGCAAAAACGATATACCACAAGTCAGTAGCGTCAACAGCGCCAGAGTTGCAAACACGATGTAATAGAGTGCCGGCGAAATCGATTTTTCGTTCATTGCAATTTCCCCGCGGCTGATCACCACAGCGAAGTTCGTGTCCCCACTAAATACAACAGCGGCAGCAAAAAGATCCAAATCACGTCGACAAAGTGCCAATACAAGCCCCATGATTCGACAGGAGAATAATAGCCCTCCGTAAAATGTTTTTTTCGTGCTAGCGCAGCCAACACAAGCACGACCGAAATGCCAATCGTGAGGTGAACTGCGTGCAGCCCCGTCAGGCAGTAGTAGAACACCAAAAATAATTGCACTTCTTGTGGGTGAACTCCAGATTCCGTCCATTCCGCCGGATCGAACGCCAACCGCGGCACTAAGTTTTCTCGATAGTCAACATAATATTCCACCGCTTTCAGCGCCAGAAATGTTGTCC
>DASRSD010000173.1 GCA_035656635.1 Pirellulales bacterium | reverse complement strand
GAAAATCTGCTGGGTCCCCAGCGGCATGCGGCAAAAAATCTGCCAGCCCAAGAAGTCCCAGCAGAAAATCGCCCGTTGAAGTACCGCGTGCTGGCTCGACGTCTCCGCGTCTCGGCGGTGAAAAAATCTTCTCCAAAAGCAACTCGCCGCAAAAATTTTTGCCCATTTTTAGGCCACTCGTTTGGTAAAATGCGAGCCGGCTGGTTCCTGGTGGTCTGGTGCCTGGTGTCTGGTCATTCAGCGACCCGACACTAGACGACCAGACACAAGGCCACCAGGCACTGGCAACTGATCACCGACCAACTCACCCCTAACCACTAATCTCCAGTCACTAGCCCCCAGCCACTAACCCCTAGCCCCTAATCGCCAACAATGCACGTCCGGGAACGCAAACTCGATTCGTTTTGTCGCAGTTGGGCTGATCGGCGCCAGCGAATTTGCCGCAGCGGTGGTAGCAGCCGCGAGACAAAACCGGGCCATTTTGGCGTGAAAATCAAAACCTTAGATAAAAGTGCCATCACGGTTCTTAGCAGCAAAATCTCGATGAAAACGCCCCTTCGGCCTGCCAGCCCGACTTGCCTTGAGCCGGCTGGGGTTTTTGCGTACCATTCTTGCCCCGTGCGCCTGCCTTCGCCGCGGAACGCAGGTTGCAGGCAAGTTCAATATGATTGCCACGTGTTCGCTTTTCTGGGCGGCTGTTCATTGGCGGCCGACGATGTGATGGCCGACGCACTGCGCATGGAATACGAAACCGCCCGTTGCACTCGTCGCTGCGTGACTACTGGCCGGGAGCTGCGGCCCGGCGAGGTATTTTATTCCGTGTTATTGGCGGAAGGTTCCAAGCTGGTGCGGCAAGACTATTCGGCCGAAGCCTGGCAGGGAGCGCCCGAGAAGGCCGTGGGTTGGTGGAAAGCGGAAATGCCGGCCCGGGAAGGTGTGCGCATGCATTGGGCGCCCAATGACGTGATGCTCGATTTATTAGAACAGTTGGCCGACGATTCAGCCCGGGCCGACATGCGTTATGTGCTCGGGCTGCTTTTGGTCCGGCGCAGAGTTTGCCGGCTGGAAAATACCAAGCGTGATGAAGGGGGCCACGAAACGCTGGTGTTATTTTGCCCCCGCCGGGAACAGGAATACCGAGTCAGCGTGATTCCGCCGGATGAAACGCGCAGCAAAGAAATTCAGGAGGAGCTGGCCGGCTTGTTGTTCGCGAAGTAAAGCCGGGCCGAATGACAGAATCGGGCAAGGGACGAGGGAACGAAATGTACCACGACTGTGAAATTTGCAAGGGAAATTAAATCGGATATGACGGGCGAAATCCAACCAGTGATTCGGACCGACGGGCGCAGCCATTGTCGTCGCCTGGCGGCTGCGCTTTCGCTACTGATGCTGGTATTTGCCGCCAGCGGCGCCAACTGTAGCACGTGGGTTCGCGGTTACACGCAGCCGCGGATACTGCCGGCGACGGCCACGCTGGATCAAATTGTTAACGTCGTGAACGAGAACTCCAATCGGGTGCAATCGCTGCAATCGACACAGGCGAGTTTGAGCTTGCCGGGGGCGCCCACCCTCAAGGCTACGGTGGCGCTTGCTCCCCCGCGCCGGTTGCGGCTGCGAGCCTCGTCGTTTACCAGTCCGGAGCTGGATTTGGGAAGCAACGATGAAATGTTTTGGCTGTGGATCAGCCGGAGCCAGCCCCCCGCCACGTACATGTGCCGGCATGATCAGTTCGCGATGTCAAACGCTCAACAGATTATGCCCGTGGAACCGGAATGGCTGATCGATGCGGCCGGATTGGCGCGATTCGACACCACGCAACCGCTGGAGGGGCCGTTTCCCGAACACGGCGACCGAGTGGAAATTCGCAGCCACAAGTTGACCACAGCGGGAGAAGTGACGCAGATTACCGTTGTCGATCAATGGGAAGGGACGGTCGTGGAACAGGACGTGTACAATTCGCAAGGACAATTGCTGGCAGTGGCGAGGGCCAACCACTTTCAGCGCGACGCAGGAAGCGGGGCGAACTTACCCAGATCGATCGACGTGCAATGGCCGACCACGCAGTTGTCGTTCCATTTGGATGTTTCTGGTTGGGTCGTGAATGGCATCCCGCCGGATAATTTAACTTGGTTCACGAAGCCGGAATATCCGGGTTATCCGAACATTGACTTAGCCGACCCGCATTTGCAATTTGCCGTACCGGGGGGGACGGCGCCAATGGTTCCAGCAATGGCTCCTGCGGCGCGAGTTTACCCGTCGGCAGTGACTGTACCACCACATTGAACGCGGGAGAAGTTAACTTGTGGCGCGAGTGGCGTCGACGACGTTGCCTAAATCGACCATGACACGATCCAAGCGATCCTTGCCCATGCGTTGCAGCAGTTGCCCCTGTGCTTCTTTCCAGTACGGCAGGGCACTAAGCAGTGCTTGTTGGCCGGCCCTGGTAATTTCGACCGACTTGCCGCCTCGCCCACTTTTACCACTCACTTGCAGCAACCCCTGCGTAACCAGCGGATGGATGTTGCGAGTGATGGTGGAACGATCCATCACCAGTTCGCGGGCAAGCCGGGCCAGTCCGCACGGACCGAGTACTTGAGCGGCCACCAGAATCGTAAGTTGAGTAGAGCGCAGCCCGATGGGGGCCAGGATTTGATCAAACAACTGAGTAACGCTACGGGAAGCCTTGCGAAAATTAAAACAGGCGCACGTGCCGATGATTTCAATACATTTGTCTCGATCGATGTCAGACGATTCGGCAGAATGCGAGCGTTTGGGGGCCATGGGCTCAATTTAATTGAGGCGCTGCACGATTACAATACCAGTCACTCGAAAGGTGGAGACATGCAGATGGCCAGCAGACACAGTCGATCGAGCTTTACTTTTGCGGGTTGTCGCGGGGTACAATCGTGCCGTTGTGGAGTTCGTCTTGCCAGCGTCGCAGAGGTTGGGCCCGAGTGGCGGCCGGCGAATCGGGCCGGTAATTAAACGTTTTATTCGTAATCTCCTGTAGATTGGCGAAGGCGAGTACACGGCAATCGAGATTATCGTGATCGAGAAAATCGACCAGCTTGGCGGCCTCGCCATTTTGTAATTGTTCTTTCGTATAGCCTAAAAACATTCGGAAAAGTTGCGTACCTAAGTCTTCACCGCGCTGTTTTACAAAGGCTTCGTGCACTTTGGCCGCAGTGGATTGTCCACGTGCCAATGCAGCTTTGACGCTGGCAATTTCCACTGGCCACATGGCGCGCTGATCGGGATCGCTGAAAGTGGACACGAGCGGCTCAAATTCATCGAGCATCGCCAGGCACTGTGCTCCCATTGCCTTATATTCCTGCTTGCGGTGATTGACCATTTCATCCAGCGCGACTAACAGCGGTTTGTCGTCTTTTAGCGACTGTGCAAGATACTCCGACGCTTGGAAATCGAATGATCGGAGTTGTTCAACGTCGATCCATTTGGGGATATTTAATGCTGTTGTCAGAGTTGCTGCCTGAACCGGAACAGCTGATAATTCCCATCTCTGTGGCGCAGTCAACTTGGTCACAGTGCCATCAGCAGCCGTCCATTCCAAATGGCCACGGGCAGCATATAAATCAGCTGCTGTGAGTGCGGTTTCCACTTCAGGGTTTGCGCCTGGGGGGTAGGAGTGGTGTACTTCAACTCCCAGGGTGGCGTCGCCGTCGACGAAAGTAACCACGCCTTTTACTCCGCCAACATCCAATCGAATCTGCGATCCAGCTTTGCCGGTGGTTATTGCCGCTAACCGGCCGAAAATCAATTTGACACTGGTCATATCTTGAGCATTGGAGGATTCCAACTGTACCAAAGTTTCATCGGGGATTTGGAGTGTGATGCCCGCAGACAACGTGATGGTTGGCCGATAAGTGGGCAGCACTAGTAGTTTCTCACCAGAGGTGACGGCTGCTCCGGACGCAACGCGAGTCCAAAGATTTGAAGTATTGTCGAATTTCAATAAAACGACATCTTTGCTGGGCAACAGCCGGCCAAGAGGCGTGTTGTCGATACCAGGCACATCAGCAGTGGCGGGTGATTGCGGTTCAATAGTTGACTTGATCGCTGGACGGGTGTCTGTGGTGTGGGTAGCTTCAGAGGATGCAGGAGGGATCGGCGCATTGTGACTCGTCGGCTGAGGAATTGGGGGTGGACCAAGATTAGGATCAGTGGACTTCGGTGGAGATGATTCAGGTGCAATAGGATTTACGACTGTAGCCGAAGACATCGGCGTTTCGGTTACCGATGTAACAGGAGCTGGCGAGTGTTCGGTCAAATCGCCCTGCTCAGCGCTACCGTCGGGGGGGGATTTAACGGTTTTGTTTGTGTTAGACAGATTCGACGTGTTTGTGTCATTTGTCTCACTGGCGATGGGGTGCAAAGGCGCGGAATTATTTTCTGAAGGCGCGCTGGAGGCACCTTTATCGATTTGATCGTGGGTTACCAAACCACCAGAGTGCGTCACCGAGGTGTTGTTGTCTGCCGACAAACCATGAACATCTCCATTGCTACTTTGCTTATCCACTTCGACAGCGTTGGTTAAGTTTTTTGGATCTTGGCCGAACCCAAACAATCGGACAAAAGGATGTTTGCGGTCCAACGGGCCAAGGGCCATCGTGATGGCTACTGCCAAGATTACCAAGAGCAAGGCTGCTGCCATGGTTGGCTTCCAATTAAACCGTTTAGGGCTTTCACGCAAATAAGCTGGTATTTCAAGCCTGCGACGCTTGGAGATTATCCAAATATCATCGGGGAGTGCCGCAGAGTGATCGTCCAATGTGACATTGGCTATCTCCGGCTGTGACAATCGTTGCCTGGCTTGCAGGGGCACATTATACATTTGCTGCTTCATTTCCAGATCCACCGCGGCAGGCTGAGCCAAGACCATCGTGAGGATTTGGTGACAGGCGGCTACTTCCGCCATAAACACGTCCGATTCCAGGCACGCTTTTTCGAACTCCGGTACGCGTTCGCCGGCTAAAGTATTATCCAGATACTCAGCCACTAAATTAGGATCCATGCTCATGGTTTTGGCGGAAACCTTGGGAGCAGCAAGCTCGGGATTGCGATTGCATTCACGCAATCGTTGCATTAACTGGCGGGCAAATTCACTTTCCTCAATTTTCTGGGCAATCTCATCTCGATCAGCAGGTTCTAGAATTCCGTCGAGATAAGCTAGCATGGTTCTTAAAGTCAAACGCATGGCCGAACTTCCTAAGTATTTGAGATCACCCTGATGTGGAATGAGCACCACAAGTTCCGTCGTTTCCAAAAGATGTTAGTGAGGATGAAACAGCGTAGGCGTACAAGAAAATCGGATTTTCTTGCAAAAATAAAAGGCTGGAAACGGGTAGATGCACCCGGCAATTGCCCTAAGAGCTGGCTCCATCATGGATTGGAGCAAAGATACCGCCCCAAATGTGATTCTGCCTGAGTTTTGCGATCAGGAACCATTCAACCAAGATTGGCTGCGGAGTTCGATTTGGCACAAATTTGGATGGCCAATCCGTGTTTGGTCTAATTTTAAAACACGCAAGGGCGAACTAAACGCTAGAAGGATCAGGACCGACAGCAATCCAATAAATAGCGACAGAATTATTGGATGAGGTAGCACCGGCGAGAGGGACAATACATTTTCGTTGTGATTTGCAACTACATAGACGCTAAACGCAGTAGCTCTTTGCCAACCATTTGGTGTAAGTCGCCATGTTGCAGGTAATGGCTTGGTTTTAGTGACATCTCCCGACGTTTCGATTTCACAGGCTAGTCCGATAGCAAATCCCAACATAAATAAAATGATGATGCTCCAGCGCATGTTTAGGAAACTCCCTGGAGAGGTTTTCGGCTTCTTGTACTTGTCGTGAAACCACGAGTTGAAGGGCGCACTTGAAGTCACTGCGTTCAATCCGAATTCAGAGGCGATGTTCCTATGAGGCTATGCAACCGTTACGCCAAGTAGGTAATGTGCATTTGAGCTTGGTACGCAACAGGTTGCTGTACCTAGATTTCCGTCATAATCGAGACTGCGAAAAACAGCAGAGTTCTTGCGGAACATCGCGATCCATGTTGACCGAAGTAACCCAATGTTGATTTCTTGCGACATGGAAACGACGAATATACTTACCGACTTTGCTGCTTTGGTTGAAACGGATGTCTAACCTTCGGCAGTGAGCAAACTGTTCCTGGGATCCGTGGCTCACTCGGGCAGTTCAATCATCGCACTGTTAATTCTTTCCCTGGCGTTGAAGTTTTGCTCGTTGTTATTTCCGGTAGTTAATTTAAAAAACCTCAATTGCTTCCGAGCAAAAGTATTGGGAATTAACCCCGGTGCGTGTAATATTAAAAGTACAGGTGACTGCGGCGCTTCTGTGAAGTTCCTTTTTCACACTAGCGCAGGAGGCAGTTGAAACCACTATTACGGTGCAGTAGCCGCTAAGTTTCAGTTCTATCACGCGTTACGCTGATGGAAGAGTACTGTTGTTATGTCAGCGATCAATCGCCTGCAAAGACAACAATTGGTGCGAGAGGCCGAGGGATATCTCGACTTAGCCCTTGTATTTGGCGAGCAATGGATTTTGCCACCAGCGGTGCGTAATCAATTGGCACACCGCGCTTTGTATGTAGTGGAACGTTTGGGTGAGTCGGCCGTGCAAAGCCCGCAAGTGCAATTGATCAAGGGGCAAGCGTATCGCATGCTAGAACAGTTTCAAGATGCCTTGGTGCCCCTAGCAGCAGCTGCTGAAGGCGATCCGCAAAACGTCGACACTTGGCTGGCGCTGGGTTGGTGCTACAAGCGTACCGGCCGGTTGGATTTAGCGATCGAATCACTGGAAGAAGCGCTCGATGTTGAGCCGGGTAGCGCGCTGGTGAATTACAATCTGGCTTGCTACTGGAGTTTGGCTCGTAACAAACGGCAATCACTGGCGTATTTATCGCAGGCTTTGTCGCTGGATGCCAGCTTCCGCAACCTCGTTGATGACGAGCGCGACTTCGACCCCATGCGCGCCGATCCAGATTTTCAAGCGCTGACGAGCATTACGGTGTGAGTAGGGAGCAGTCGTCGAGAACTGAATAAGTGTGCTATTAGGCTGCGTTCAACTAAGCGCATTTCAGAAACGATTTTTCAGTTATTTGGAGCAGTTCGTCGGCCAGTAGCCGGTAATCTTCGGCGCCATGAGAGCTCGGCGCATATTGAAAAATTGATTGCCCAAAACTTGGTGCTTCCGCCAACCGGATATTACGGCGGATGCGAGTTTGAAAAAGGCATCTGCCTGACCAGGGAAATTGCTTTTCGCGCTGGCTCTTGAAGAAGTTGATCAAGTTTTGGCTGACTTCACCAGCCAATCGGGTGGCTGATTCATATTGACAGAGGACAACTCCCGTGAGTTTTAACCGTCGATTTAGCCGGCATCCAGTATATAGGGCCCTTTCATAAGAGCGATTGATAGTCGATCGATGTTAATCTATCTTCCAGCCAGCGGTTTTCAGCAGCTAGAATTGGCGTTGGAAAAATGCCTGCAGGCCTTCCTGCATCGGAGCAAAGGACACGGGAACGCCATCGGGATGTACGATGAGGAGTTGATGGTCCAGATCGAATGCCAAACTCGCTTGACGGTCACCGTCGGAAAATACGATTAGGTATTGCCAGGTTCCTATGCTGTCATGAGGTGTTGCGTTCCAGTCATAATTGTCATTGTGAAGTAGCCAATGTCGCAAATCTGCAAAATGGTCCAAGCCAATGGCATTTTTCTGTAAGGCGACAATGTAGGAACGATTTTGGATGCGAATGGTTTCCAAATGGCCTGGTGGATTGTTCCTTGAGTCGTTTGCGGTGTTAGTGTTGGCAATGACAAGCTGTATGATTACAGCCTGAGGAGCATAGGCGATTAATTGCGTGACCTGCGACGAAAATGCCTGAATCACACGGTATGATTGCCGATAATTCAGCCAAATGGTGAAAGCCGCGACGGCGCCCGCAACAGCAATAATCAGTATAACAAAAAATGGAGCGGGACGTTTGATCATGGGGCTGAGCGGAAACCATTGGCGACGCGTCGAAGCGTTAGTATACTTGGGCTTTCTGTTTTGACACCTGAATCATCTTGCCATGCCTAACGAATTTGATCCGTATCGCGAAGCGCTGGTAATGGAACAGTCTACTATTTGGCCCGACGCATTTGAAGATTGGGAGCCTGCTGATCGGACTCGCGTGGAATCTGCGTTGCATGCCGACCCCAAGAATTGCGCCGATGTTTCATACATTCGGCAACACACGGGATTTTGCCGCACAATCACTGTGACAGAGGCTGATTTAGACCGGCTGGCAGCTCGATAGTTCAGCGGCGCAAAGCCGTGCCTAACTGCTCGATTATTCTAAGAGCGTCTAACAAAATGACCTAGGGCATATTGTTTGGGTGAATTACAGTAGTAGCAGCACAAGGAGGTGCTGTCATGGCGAAACCAATTTTGGATGATGCACTGTGGACGTTAATCGAGCCTGTATTACCGCCGC
>DASRSD010000172.1 GCA_035656635.1 Pirellulales bacterium | reverse complement strand
GACCAATGATCCATCGGGTAGCCGCGCCCACGGGTGCGCCGGCGCGACCACCGGTCGCGGCTTTATATTGAAACTCGCTCCCGTTTCGCCTCATCACTCCGCGAAAACGTAAACTCATCGTCCACGAAGTCGATGTGCACCGTGGCGCCGGCGGGGAATTCGCCCTTTAACAACTCGCGGGAAAGGGGGTTCACGACGCGCTGTTGGATCACTCGCTTCAAAGGTCTGGCGCCGTAGGCGGGGTCGTAGCCTTCGTGGGCGATTTGGTTTAACGCCCGATCGGTGATGTCGAGTTGCAATCCGGTCTGCTCCAGTTGGTGGCGTAGATGCTGAATTTGGATGTCGACAATTTTGCGAATCTGTTTTCTCTCCAGCTGATGGAAAATAATCGTTTCGTCGATGCGGTTCAAAAATTCCGGCAGGAAGCGCGTGGCCATGGTTTCTTTCACTGCCGTGCGCATGTCTTCCTCGCTGCCCCCTTCCTTGGCAATTTCCTGAATCACCTGGCTGCCGACGTTGCTGGTCATAACCACAATAGTGTTGGTGAAATCGACGGTGTGGCCGTGGCTGTCGCTCAGGCGGCCGTCGTCGAGAACTTGCAGCAGGATATTGAACACGTCGCGGTGGGCTTTTTCGATTTCATCAAGCAAGATCACGCAGTACGGGCGGCGGCGGACGGCTTCGGTGAGCATGCCCCCTTCCTCGTAACCGATGTAGCCCGGCGGCGCGCCGATGAGGCGGCTGACGGTGTGCTTTTCCATGAATTCGGACATGTCCAGCCGAACCATGGCGTGCTCGTCATCGAACAGCACTTCGGCCAGGGCCTTGCACAGCTCGGTTTTGCCCACGCCCGTGGGGCCCAGGAAAATGAAGCTGCCGATGGGGCGATGCGGATCTTGCAAACCGCTGCGGCTGCGGCGCACAGCATCGGCCACGGCGGTGACGGCTTCGTCTTGCCCGATGACGCGCTGATGGAGACGATCTTCCAGCACCAGCAGTTTGGCGCGCTCGGTTTCCAACATGCGGTTGACGGGAATGCCGGTCCACGCGGAAATGACTTCGGCAATTTCGTCGGGGCCGACTTCCTGGCGCAGCAGGCGGCGCTTGGTCTTGGCCCCCTCACCCCGGCCCTCTCCCGCGAGGGGCGAGGGAGAAGATGATTTGCCGTCGGATGATTCCGCGCGACCACCGGTCGCGGCTTTATAATTGGACTGGTCGGCGTCGGCTTTTTCTTTATCGGTGCCGGAGGCCTCGACTTTTTTCTCCAGTGCCTTGCGCTCTTTGTCGAGCGTGAAGAGTTTTTGATACAGCTCCTCGCTTACCGGCATGCCGGCGGATTGGTTTTCCTTGATTTGCGTGTTGAGCTGGCTGATTTCGTGCTCCACCGCATCCAGCCGCTTGCGGGTTTGCTGCACGTCGCCCAGGCCGAGCTTTTCGGCTTCCCATTGCTCGCGAAGGCTGGCGAGTTGCTGGCGGAGCTTTTGGATTTCCTCCTGGATTTCGGCGCGGCGCTCCACGGCGTGCTCTTCGGTTTCCTCGGCCAGTTGGCGATCGGCCAGTTCCAGCTGCGTGATGCGGCGCTGAATTTGATCGATTTCTCCCGGCACGCTTTCCAGCTCCATGGCCAGGCGGCTGGCGGCTTCGTCCACCAGGTCGATGGCTTTGTCGGGCAGAAAGCGGTCGGTAATGTAGCGGTGCGAGAGCTTAGCCGCGGCGACCAGCGCGGAATCTTTGATTTTCACATTGTGATGCGCTTCGTAGCGGGGCTTGAGGCCGCGCAAAATGGCGATGGTGTCGTCCACCGTCGGCTCGCCCACGTATACGGGCTGGAAGCGGCGTTCCAGGGCGGCATCTTTTTCGATGTGCTTGCGATATTCGTCCAGCGTAGTGGCGCCAATGCAACGCAGCTCGCCGCGGGCCAGGGCCGGCTTGAGCAAATTGGCGGCATCGGTGGCGCCTTCGGCGGCGCCGGCGCCAATCATGGTGTGCAGCTCGTCGATGAACAAAATCACATTGCCGGCGGCCGATTCCACTTCGCGCAGCACGGCTTTCAGGCGGTCTTCAAACTCGCCCCGATATTTCGCGCCGGCGATGAGTGCGCCTAAATCGAGCGCTATCACGCGCTTGTTTTTCAAACTGTCGGGCACATCGCCTTGAACAATGCGCAGAGCCAGTCCTTCGGCAATGGCGGTTTTGCCGACGCCGGGCTCGCCGATGAGCACGGGATTGTTTTTTGTGCGTCGAGAAAGCACCTGAATGACACGGCGAATTTCTTGATCGCGCCCGATCACCGGATCGAGCTTCCCCTGGCGGGCGCGCTCCACCAGATCGATGCCGTATTTTTGTAGCGCCTGAAATTTAGCCTCGGGAACCACGTCGGTTACGCGCGCAGAGCCGCGGACGGTTTGCATGGCTGTGAGGAGCTCTTTTTCGGTGATTGCGTTCAGCTTCAGAACGTTTTTGGCTTTGGAATCGATCTTGGCCAGTGCCAGCAGGAGATGCTCCGTGGAGACGAAATCGTCCTTCATGGTGCCGGCCTCGCGCTGAGCCGCTTCAAAAACGTTGTTCAGCTCGGTGCTGATTCCCGGCTGGCCGACGTGCCCGCTTTGCTTGGGCAGATGGCTCAATTCGGACTCGGCAATGCGATCGAGCTGGGCGCGGTTGACGCCGATTTTATCGAGCAGCGGCTTGACGATGCCATCTTTTTCGGCCAGCAGCGAAGCCAACAGGTGCAACGGATCGATCTGCGGATTGCCATGATCGGCGGCCAATTCCTGGGCGCGTTGCACGGCTTCTTGGGCTTTGATGGTGAATTTATCGAAACGTAGGGCCATGTGGTTAGGGATTAGGGGTTAGAGGGTGGGGTTTAGAGAGTAGGGGCTAGTAATTGGTTGATTGGCACATTTAGCCGGCGGCTCACAGCCGCCGGGGATTATGCTGTCACCGGGAATTTTGCCGTGTATCGGTCGCAAATAAAAAGCCCCCAGCGACTCGCCGGGGGCTAAATGCTTTTCGGCGGGGGCCATTGCCCGACCGCAACGGGTCGAGCAAATTAATCTTTCTTCACTTCAAACTCGGCGTCGATGGCTTCCTCTTCCGCCTTCTTGCCGTCGCCGACGCCTCCTGGGGTGCCTGTGGCTCCGGTTGCACCGGCGCCGGCTTTTTCGTACAGCGTTTTGCTAAAGGCGTGCGAAGCCTGCTCCAGCTGCTCGATCGCTGACTTCATTGTGTCTGGATCGTCTCCCTTGATGGCATCGTTGACCTTGCTCATGGCGCTTTCTAAGGCCGATTTGTCAGAATCTTTTAGCTTGTCGCTCTGCTCCTTGATCAGTTTTTCCAATTGGAAGCACATCGATTCGCCTTGATTGCGCAGATCGGCAACCTGCCGTTTCTTCTTGTCTTCCTCGGCGTGGCTCTCGGCATCGCGAAGCTTGATCTTGATTTCGTCCTCGCTTAGGCCGCCGGTCTTTTCGAGGCGCACCTTGGCTTCTTTGCCCGTGCCGAGATCTTTGGCCGACACATTGAGAATGCCGTTGGCGTCGATATCGAACTTAACTTCAATTTGCGGCAGGCCGCGCGGCGCCGGCGGCAAACCCTCCAGGTTGAACTGGCCCAGCACGCGGTTGTCGCGGGCCATGGGGCGTTCCCCTTGATACACGCTGACCGTGACCGCCGTTTGATTATCTGCGGCGGTGCTGAAGACTTGCTTTTTTTCCGTAGGGACGGTGGTGTTACGCTCCACCAGCTTGGTGAAAACACCCCCTTCGGTTTCGATGCCCAGGCTCAGCGGGGTGACGTCCAGCAGCAAAATGTCTTGCACTTCGCCGGCCAGCACCCCGCCTTGAATGGCCGCGCCCACGGCAACCACTTCGTCCGGGTTCACTCCCTTGTGCGGCTCCTTACCGAACATTTTTTGGACCAACTCTTGCACCTTGGGAATGCGCGTGGAACCGCCGACCAGAACCACTTCGTCAATGTCTTTGGGCTCCATCTTGGCGTCTTTGAGCGCTTGCAGCACCGGGCCGCGGCAGCGTTCGAAGAGCGCATCTTCCAACTGCTCGAACTTGGAGCGTGTAATGTTCATTTGCAAATGCTTGGGTCCGTTGGCATCGGCGGTAATGAACGGCAAGTTGATGTCGGTCGAGCTGGCGGAGCTTAGTTCTTTCTTCGCTTTTTCGCAGGCTTCTTGCAGCCGCTGCAAGGCCATGTTGTCTTTGCGCAGATCGATGCCGTTTTCTTTTTTGAATTCGTCGGCCACATAGTTAATGAGGACGTGATCGAAATCGTCGCCGCCTAAATGCGTATCGCCATTGGTGGAAATTACGCGGAACACGCCGTCGGCCACTTCCAGCACCGAAATGTCGAAAGTGCCGCCTCCCAAATCGAACACCACAATTTTCTCATGTTCCTTTCTATCCAGCCCATAAGCCAGGGCCGCGGCGGTGGGCTCGTTGATGATGCGGGCCACTTCCAAGCCGGCGATTTGGCCGGCATCTTTGGTGGCCTGCCGCTGGGCATCGTTGAAGTAAGCCGGAACCGTGATGACGGCCTTGTTCACCTTGTGGCCCAGGTAGGCTTCGGCGGCTTCTTTCAGCTTGCGCAGAGTGCGGGCCGAAATATCGGGCGGTGTGAATTTTTTGTCGCCGATTTTAACTTCGACATACTCCTCCGGCGCGCCGACCACTTCGTACGGGACAATTTTTTCTTCCGAAGCCACTTCGCTGTGGCGGCGACCCATGAACCGCTTAATCGAGTAAACGGTTTTCTTGGGATTGGTAATTGCCTGGCGGCGAGCCAACTCGCCGACCAAGACATCTCCCTTATCGGTAAAGGCGACCACGCTGGGGGTAAGCCGGTTGCCTTCCTGGTTGGGAATAACTTTGGCTTCCTTCCCTTCCATCACGGCCACGACCGAGTTGGTGGTGCCTAAATCGATACCGATAATTTTTTCGCCAGCTGCCATGAACGGCTCCTTGTGGAACGGCGGAGTGGCTTCGGGGTTCAACTTTCGAGCTGAACGGGCGCACCGGCCGGGTTGATTTTTGGGTGATTTAAATGACGGGTTTAAACGTCCCCGGTTAAGAAAGCAAAGCCCGTGCCGGGTTTTATGGCTCAAACCCATTCGGCGCAACTTACTTGCAAATATAGCTTTGGGCACAGCAAATGACAGCCCGCCCAGGCTTAATTTCGACCTCCGGAAAAACTGCCGAACTGCCAAATTGACACACGTAATGTAGGCTTGTTCGTGTCGCTTCGGCTGCAAGGTGAGGTGCGAGAGAACGCCCGGCCCAGTCTCGTACGGCCAGATTCCGCCAGCGGTTTTTGACTTTTATGCTTTTTCAACATATTCTCCAAAACTCCTCGCCACTGTCTCATTAGCCACACGCCCAATATGGCTAAAGCCAAACCATCAAAACGCGTTGCGAAGAAACAGGCCGCTGCGGCACGCAGCGCGCCGCCGGCTGCGCGCGGCCCGACGGTGGCTTCGCTGCGGGTCAAGATCGACAAAATCGATCACCAACTGGTCGCCCTGATGAACCAGCGTGCCAGCTTGGCCCACAAAATCGGCAAGGTAAAAGAAGCCAACGGGCAAGCGGCGTACGATCCGGTTCGCGAATGCGAAGTTTTGGCCCGCGTGGCGCAGCACAACAAGGGCCCGCTGTCGAATCAATGTGTGCAAGCGGTGTATCGAGAAGTGATTAGCGGCAGCCGCGCCCTGGAAAAAACATTGCGCGTGGCCCACTTGGGCCCGGTTTACACCTACAGCCATTTGGCAGCCATCCAGCGGTTTGGGCAAAGTGTCGATTACGTGCCGGTGGCCAGCATCGGCGCGGTGTTTGAAGAAGTGAATCGCGGCCATTGCGATTACGGCCTGGTGCCCATCGAAAACAGCACTGACGGCCGTATTGCCGATACGCTCGACAATTTCACGCGGTTGCCGGTTCACGTTTGCGGCGAAGTGAATTTGGCAATTCATCATTGCCTGCTCGGGCTGTGTCAGCGAAGCGAAGTGCAGGAAGTGTACAGCCGGCCACAGGCTTTGTCGCAGTGCCGCAATTGGTTGGGCCGGCATTTGCCGCAGGCCCGCAGTGTGGAAGTCACCAGCACAACCACCGCCGCTCAATTGGCAAAAGAAAAACCTGGCGCGGCAGCCATCGCCAGCGTGCAAGCGGCCGTGCATTATGGATTGAATTTGCTGGCCGAAAACATCGAAGACCAGCAAGGGAACGTCACCCGCTTTGCCGTCATTGGGCAGCATCCCGGTCCACGCACCGGAAAAGATAAAACGGCCCTAATGTTCGAAATCCAGCACAAATCGGGCTCGCTGGCTGACGCGCTGAATTTGTTTAAGCGCAACAAGCTGAATTTGACGTGGATTGAATCGTTCCCCATTTCCCGTCCCGAAGGGGGCTATTTATTCTTTGTCGAGATGGAAGGGCATCAACACGACAAGCGCGTGGAAAAAGCCACGCAACTTCTGGCCCGACGCGCCGTCCGGCTAACTGTGCTGGGGAGCTACGCCAAAGCCCCGCCGGCGACGTGAAGGCTAATTCTTTTTGAACCGCAGAGACGCGGAGACGCAGAGGAGAAATGACGCGCTCCGACTCAGGCGAGTAGACTTCGAGTGGATTTGCCACAAATGGGCTCAATTGTTTTAAGGGGCAAAACACAATCGCCTTTTAACTCCTAGTAGATTTCCTCGAAATCGCTTATCCTCGTGCCTTCTTTGCGTCTCAGCGTCTCTGCGGTTAATTGAACTTCTCCGTGGTTAATTTGTAAGATGCCGTCGGCGCGACCGACGGTCGCGGCTTTATACGACTGACGGAAAGTAGCTATGCGTAAAAAATTTATCGCTGGGAATTGGAAAATGAATATGGATCGCGCTGGCGCGGTGGCGCTGGCGGAAGCAATCGCCAAACGGGCGGCAGAATTTTCCGAGGTCGACGTGGCGGTCTGCCCGCCGTTTGTGTATTTGGACGCGGTCCGCGGCGCCATTGCCCAAAGCAATGTCGGTCTGGGCGCGCAAAATATGTTTCATGAGCCCAAGGGGGCCTTCACGGGCGAAATTAGTGCCGCCATGTTGCTCGACATGGGCTGCAAATACGTGATTCTTGGCCACAGCGAGCGGCGCGACATTTTGGGCGAATCGAACTCCGAGGTTAACCACAAATTGAACGCCGCGCTGAAAGCCGGCCTCACGCCCATTGTCTGCGTGGGGGAACACTTGAATGAACGGGAAAATGGGCAAACCGCCAGCGTCATTCGCAGCCAGTTCGAAGGCTCGTTCGCCAATATTTCCGCCCAGCAAATGGAGAAAACCGTCATTGCTTACGAGCCGGTGTGGGCCATCGGCACAGGCAAGGTCGCCACGCCCCAACAAGCGGAAGAAGTGCATGCCGATCTTCGCAAATTGATCGAAAGCCGCTACAATGCCCAAGTTGCGTCGGCCGTGCGAATTCAATACGGCGGCAGCGTAAAGGCTTCCAATGCCGGCGAGTTAATGGCCCAGCCCAACATTGACGGAGCGTTGGTGGGAGGCGCCAGCCTGGTGGTCGACGACTTTATCGGCATTATTGCCGCTTGCAAATCGTAATGCCGGTGGGCGCCAGCCCGTGCAGGCTCAAACATACATGCTCGCCGCGTTTGCAGGACGCAAATTGCCGGGTTGCCAAATCAAACTTGCTTTAACCAAGGATCGGAAAAACATGAACGGGTTGCTGGGATTACTGTTGTTGGCCACGTCGATCTTTTTGATTTTATTAATTTTGATTCAACGCGGGCGCGGTGGCGGCTTGGCAGGCGCTTTCGGCGGCATGGGCGGACAAAGCGCATTTGGCACGAAGGCGGGCGATTTGTTTACCCGCGTAACCATTGGCGTCACATTTTTGTGGATTGTGCTGTGCATTGTCGGCGTGAAGGTGATGGGCAGCAACGCGAACCACTTTAGCGGCGGGCCCAACGGTCCAGGCACAGAACAAAACAGCGGGCCCGAATTGCCATCCAGCCGCGCTTCATCTGGCGGCGCACCAACTGGCGCCGGCACGGAAAAATCGGACGCCACTGATAAAGGTGCAGCAGCCGGCACCGGAGCCACCGAAGGCGCGCCCGCAGGCACAGTGCCCGGCAACGAAAATAAGGGATCTGGCGCGCCGGCCAGCGGCGTCGATAACAGCACCGGTGGCACAGCGCCTGTGGCGCCCCCGGCTGCCAGCGATTCCAGCAAGGCCTCGAAATGAGCTTGGGCCACAGCCGAGTTTCACACAGCCGAGTTTCAAGCCGCTAACCACTGCAGCCTCTGGAGTATCCCGTGCTGTTAAGCATGACTGGTTTTGGCGAAGCCCACCAACAGGCCAATGGGCTGGCCGTAGTGGTGGAAGTGCGCACGATTAACAATCGGTATTTCAAGTTCACCTTGCGCGCCGGGGAAGGTTACTCGGCGCTGGAATCGCGCGTGGAAGGGGTGGTGCGCGAACACATCAAGCGGGGCACCGTGCAAGTAAACGTGCAGGTCGATCGCAACACGTCGCCGGATGATTTCACAATTAATTTGGGCGTGCTGGAAAGTTATCAACAGCAAATTCAAAAGCTGCAAAGTCGCACGGGCAGCAAGCAAGAAGTCTCGCTGGAAAGCTTTTTGCTATTGCCGGGCGTGGTGAAGGAGCGGCTTTCTGATCCCAGCGTGGCCGAAGCCGACTGGCCGGTGATCGAAGCCACATTGCAAGCAGCCCTGGGGCATCTTGGTAAAATGCGGCGCGACGAAGGCCAGGCCATGGCTGCCGATTTGACCGTCAACTGCCGAGTCATTACGGCCGAGCTGAAGCAAATTGCCGCGCGTGCCCCGCAGGTGGTCGATGCGTATCGGGTGCGCCTGGAAGAGCGGGTGCGCAATGTTATGGAGGAGCACAAGCTCTCGCTTAGCGCTACAGATTTGGTCCGCGAGATTGCTATTTACGCCGAGCGGAGCGACATTTCCGAAGAGCTGGTGCGGCTGGACAGCCACTTGCAGCAGTTTGAGCAAATTATGGCCAGCCCGGAAAGCGCCGGCCGCAAATTGGAGTTTTTAACACAGGAAATGCTTCGCGAGGTAAACACCATTGGTTCCAAAAGCAGCGACGTGGAAATCGCCCGCCACGTCATCGAAATGAAAGCCTCCATCGAGCGCCTGCGGGAAATGATCCAGAATGTGGAATGATGTTCAGTACATTTCAGAAAGATTGAACCGCAGAGACGCCGAGGCACGGAGAGAGGCAGCAAAATAATGAGGAAGCCAGGAAGTTAGGAATCCTGGAAAAGAAGGGCTATCGCGCAATCGACGTAACAATTTCCTGGATTCTTGCCTTCCTTATAAAATGCCTGCTCTGCGTCTCCGCGGCTCTGCGGTTAATTGAATTGTAACTATCGTGGGTGGATTTGCTTTTGATGTCTTCTTCGTCAGCTGGCCGTGTGATTGTGATTTCCGGACCATCCGGGGCGGGAAAAACTACGCTACTGAGGCAGCTTTTGGCCCGCTGCGATCGGCTGGTGCCCAGCGTTTCGGCCACGACGCGCGCACCCCGGCAGGGGGAAATCGATGGGCGCGATTACCATTTCTTGTCGAAGGAGGAATTCGAGCGTCGGCGGGCGCAAGGAGAATTCCTGGAATGTGCCGAAGTATTTGGCGGCGGCGACTGGTACGGCACGCTCGAACAGGAAGTTGCCCCTCGACTTACGGCCGGAAAGTGGGTAGTCTTAGAGATTGACGTGCAGGGCACGCAATCGATTGTTCGGATGTATCCGGATGCGGTGACAATTTTTGTGCGTCCTGACTCGCTGGAAGAATTGGAGCGGCGGCTCAGAAACCGGGGCACGGAAAGCGAAACCGCTATTCAGCGCCGGTTGGCCGCGGCACGGCGGGAACTGGCTTCCGCCGACATGTATCGCTATCAGGTCACCAATCAAACGGTCGACCGGGCCGTGGAAGAGATTTTGCACATTTTGGATTACTCGGAGGATCGCAAGCATGCTTGAAGAACTGAAAGAAGAGCAAATTGTGAACAAAGTGGGGGGGCGGTTCAAGCTTTCCACGCTCATTCAAAAACGGCTGGTGGCCTTGAACGGCGGCAGCCGGCCGCTGGTCGATTTGCAATCTGAAAATAAACTGGAAATTGTGGTTCGCGAAATCATGGAAGATAAAATCTATTTAGATGCCGAAAGCAAGCTCCGCATGGCCGGCGAGGAAGAAGGCATCGGCGGCCCGCCGGAATTGGATTTGGCCGATTTGTAATTGTTTTCACCGCGAAGCCGCAGAGGATAGAATTTATAAGGAATCCAGGAAAACAGGAAACAAACCAGCAGGATTTAACGATATGAAGTTCATTCATTCGTTAAATATCCACGTTCCTGCATTCCTGGCTTCCTTATAAAACGTGTTTGTCTCTTCCGTGTCTCCGTGGTGTTGCTTCCCATGCAAGGCCGTGAACTGCTGATTGGCGTGACCGGCGGAATTGCCGCTTACAAAACGGCGGCCTTGGTGAGCGAATTGGTTCAGGCTGGCGCCGGCGTGACCGTGGTGCTGACCGAGGCGGCCCAACAGTTTGTCGGTCCGGCCACGTTCGAGGCACTCACCGGCCGGCTGGTGCCGCGCGGACCATTTGGCGATCCCGATTATCCGCTGGGCGCGCACATTGAATTGGCTCGGCGAGCGGAGGTGCTTTGCGTCGCTCCGGCCACGGCAAATTTTCTGGCCAAAGCCGCCGTCGGAATGGCTGACGATTTGCTGAGCACGTTGTACTTGGCGTTCAAGGGGCCCGTCGTCGTCGCTCCGGCCATGAATTCCGAAATGTGGAGCAAGCCGCCGGTCCAGCGAAGCGTGGCCCAGTTGCTGGCCGACGGCGTGACTGTCGTTGATCCAGAAGCAGGCTGGCTCAGTTGCCGTGACGAAGGCGTCGGACGGATGGCTGCGCCGGAAAAAATTCGGACGGCGATAGAAACGGCGCTAAAGAAAACCACAGCCAAATGACTACCAAGCCGCGACCGGTGGTCGCGCTGAAGTGGAAAAAAGTTTCTCATCTGCCTAGGTGCGGCGCGACCAACGGTCGCGGCTTTATAAAAGCAGACGGCTTTATAAAATCGGATGGCGCGCATTCTCATCACCTCCGGCCCCACGCGGCAGCACCTCGACCCGGTGCGCTATTTGACGAACGCTTCCAGCGGGCGCATGGGGCAATCGCTGGCTCAGGCGGCGCTTGATTTCGGCCACAGTGTAGTCATCATTTCCGGCCCGGTGGAAATTGCATATCCGCCGAAGTGCGAAGTGATACCCGTCGTTTCCACAGAAGAAATGCTCGCTACCTGCCAGCGTGTGTTCCCCGAGTGCGATGGGCTGATTGGCGTGGCCGCTCCGTCGGACTATCGGCCTGTGAGAGTGGAGGAGCAGAAAATCAAAAAAACCGGCGAGTCCTTGGTGCTGCATTTGGTGGAAACGCCCGATATTGTCGCCACGCTGGCGGCCGCCAAACGGCCGGAGCAATGGCTGGTGGGCTTCGCGCTGGAAATGGAAGATCAGCGCTTCCGCGCCGTCACCAAAATGCAAAAAAAGAGCTGCGACTTGATGGTGCTTAACGGTCCGCAAGCGATTAGTGCGCTGGAAAATTCGGTGGAAGTTCTCGATCGCTCCGGCGAGGTGGTGGCCACCATTTCCGGCGCGAAAGAAACCGTGGCCCGCGAACTCTTCGGACTGATCCAGCAGCGGTTGATACGTTAGGAGCTGATTAACCACGGAGGCACGGAGAAGCACAGAGCAAGCACTGCCTTCCCCTTGGCGTTCTGGCGGACACGGATATACTGTGAAGTCCGCAAGTGGCGCGAACCGGCGAGCGCCGGCATGCGTCGTGGTTGAAAGCAACTTTCTCAGTTTTCTGCCTTCGAGCTTCGAATTTTATTCAACATGGTTCGCGTCGCGATTCTTGGCGCAACGGGCTACACAGCCTTGGAGCTGATCAAGCTGCTGCTGCGCCATCCAGACGCGGAAATCACCACCCTGACTAGCCGGCAGGAAGGGAGCCCGCATATTGGGGCTGTGCATCCGTCGCTGTGGGGCCGGCTGGATTTGAAGCTGGAAGAATTGGCGCCCGCGGCCGTGACCGCGCGGGCCGATTGCGTGTTCAGTTGCCTGCCGCACGGCGTCACGGCCTCGCTTGTGCCGCAGTTGCTGGACAGCAAGGTCAAAATTATCGACTTCAGCGCCGATTACCGCCTGGATGATAACGCCACCTTCGAGCAATGGTACGGCGAAAAACATCCCGATGCCGGCCGGCTGGGCAAAGTCGTGTACGGCCTGCCTGAATTGTTCCGCGAGCAAATTGTGAAATCGCAATTAGTGGCCAATCCGGGGTGTTATCCGACTTCGGCCATTCTGCCTCTCGCGCCGCTGGTAAAGGCCGGATTGATTGAGCCGACGGACATCATCGTCGACAGCAAAAGCGGCATCTCCGGGGCCGGGCGCATCCCCAAGCTCACTACGCATTTTCCCGAGTGCAACGAAAGCGTGTCGGCTTACAACGTGGGTCGGCACAGGCACACGCCGGAAATTGAACAAATCGTGCGGCGCGGCTGCGGGAAGGAAATTCAGATTATTTTTACACCGCATCTCATTCCCATGGACCGTGGCATTCTCACGACCACGTATTCCAAGCCGGTAGGCAACGTCACGGAGCCGCAATTGCTGGCGGCGCTACGCGAATTTTACGCCGACGAGCCGTTTGTCCGCGTGGTCGATCATTTGCCCGGCACGAAAGACACCACCGACACCAACTTTTGCGACCTTACTGTGCGGATGGTGCGGGGCAGGGTACTCACCATTAGCTGCTTGGATAACATGATCAAAGGTGCATCGGGCGCTGCGGTGCAAAACTTCAATTTGTTGTTCGGCTTTCCCGAAACGACGGCGCTGTTGTGATCGTGTGAATTCGCCGGCGATCATTGCAATTCCAGCGCGACCAACGGTCGCAACTTTATAGAATACGGCGTTATAAAACATGACATTTGTCATTCCACAAGGATTTAGTGCCGCCGGCGTGTATTCGGGCATCAAGCGCAATCCGATGCGGCAAGATGTGGCGCTGGTGGTGTCGAACCGGCCGGCTGCCGCCGCAGGAGTCTATACGAAAAACCTGGTGTATGCGGCGCCGGTGGCTTTCGATCGGCAACTGACGCCCGGCGAGGGTTTTCGCGCCGTGGTCATCAATTCGGGCAACGCCAACGCCTGCACCGGCGAACGGGGCCTGCACGATGCCGCCGAAATGGCACGGTTGGCTGCCGCAGTTTGCGGCGCGGAGCCGAGGCAAGCTTTGGTGCTGTCGACGGGAATCATCGGCGAGTTCATGCCGATGGAAAAAATTGCCGCAGGCATTCAAGCCTGCGCCAAGGAATTGGCTTCCGACGAAGCCGGATTCATTGCCGCCGCACGGGGTATGATGACGACCGATACCGTTCATAAATTGTACGGCCTGGGCACAACGGTCGGCACACGGACCGTGCATCTGGCCGGCATGTGCAAGGGAGCGGCAATGATCGCTCCCAACATGGGCACCATGCTGGGATTAATTCTGACCGATGCCCCCATCGCCGCCGCCGATTTGCAGCGCATGCTGACCCAAGTGGTCGACGATACCTTCAATTGCATTAGCGTTGATGGCCACATGAGCACCAACGACACGGTGCTGCTGCTTGCCAACGGCGCGGCCGGCGGCGAAAAATTGGCCGCAGACGAATTGCAGCAATTTCAGTCGGCCTTGCACGAAGTGTGTGGGCAATTGGCCAAGTCGATTCCCGCCGATGGCGAAGGCGCCACGCATTTAATTTGCATCGATGTCAAAGGCTGCGCCACCGTGGCCGCCGCACGGCAAATTGCCAAATCGGTGGCCGACAGTCCGCTGGTGAAAACGGCCATTCACGGGGCCGATCCGAATTGGGGTCGCATTGTCTCGGCAGCTGGTTATGCCGGGGCGCCGTTCAATCCGGCCGGAGTGAATCTCGAGGTAAACGGGGTCGCCCTGTATCGCCAGGGCGCGCCAGTGGAATTCAACGCCGATGAAGTTTCGGCCAGCATCAAATCGCACCGCGAAACGAACGTGGTGTTATCGTTTGCCGAAGGTAGTGCCGCTGCCCGATTTTGGACCGCCGACTTAACCGCTGAATACGTGCGGCTGAATGCAGATTATCACACGTGAGCGGTTAACAACTAACGATTGGCAATTAGCCGGCAGACACTACTTGTTTCCCGAGAATCGCTAATTGCGAGCCGGCAGTCACTTCAAACACCAAACCGCTATTTCTGCGGTTGGCCGCAACTGCTAAACTTCCCCGGCTGTGTAAACTCTCGCTCTTAAAGTTATCGCGATCAATTGCTCGATTACCGGCACATTGCTGAAAGCCAATCGCTATTCCACGCTGCCCAAGGAGGGAAACCGTGACTCAATCTTCTTCCAGTGGTCGGAAGCTTTCGATCGCGGTGATTGCCCGAGATGCACAAGCCACGTTGGCGGCAACCCTGGAAAGTGTGCGGTCCGTTGCCGATGAAATTGTGGTCGTCGATACCGGCTCCGCCGATGGCACATGGGAAATTGCCCAGCGCGGCGCTTCCCGCGTGATCGATTATCCATGGGCCGACGATTTTTCCGCCGCCCGCAATTTTGCCCTGGGGCAACTTACCGGCGATTGGGTATTGTGGCTCGATGCCAGCGAACAACTGGAAGCGGCAGCAGCGCAGGCCATTCGCCAGCAAATCGACAGCCAGCCGGCGGCAGCGAATGCGTATTTGCTGCAAATCAAAATGCCGGCCAGCAACTGGCAAACCGATGGTGAGCAAGCGGGACGCATTCGCTTGTGGCCGCTCAAAGCCGGGCTGAAATTTACCGGCCGAGTGCGCGAGCAACTTACTCCCGCGCCGGCCGAAGCGGGCTTATCGCCACAAATTACCCGCTGGCGAATTTTGCGGTCTGCGCGCGATCTGCAACCGCAAATTAAAACCGCCAAGGCCCAGCGCGATATTCGCCTGGCCGAAATGGAAATTCAAGAGCGCGGAGAGCGCTTGCCGCTCTTGCTCGCGCTAGGGGAAAGTTGGGCCACGCTGGGCGAGCCGGTGAAAGCCGCCGACTGGTTTCGCCGGGCGATCGCTCAATCTCAGGGCCCCACGACCGAGCATTTGGAAGCGTATTATGGACTGCTCACCACGTTCGATAGCCGCCCCAACTCCCGGGAAGAGCAAGTGGCCGCGTGCTTGGAGGCGTTGAAGGCGTTTCCACTAGATGCCCAATTGCTGTGCGCGATGGGCAGTTACATGCAATCGCAGGGTCGGCTGGATTTGGCATGCCGATCGTATCAAGTGGCGGTGGAGCATGGGCAAATCAATCAAGCGGCGTGGCATTTGGCGAACCTGGAGGATGTGGCCATCATTTGCTACAGCCTAACGCTCGAATTGCAGGGGCGCACGGAAGAATCGTGCCGAGTGTTGGCAAGCGGACTGCAAGCGCGCGGAAGCTCCAAACAGCTGCGGCAACAATTGATCGAGTTACACGTCAAGCACAATCGGCGTCAGGAAGCGCTGGCCGAGGCCGATCGGCTGCCGGAACAAGGGATACTACGCGATGCCTTGCGCAATGCTATTCGCGGCGCTTGCCTGGCCGCGCAGCAACAATGGGCCCCCGCCGTGCCTTATTTGCGGCGCGCCTACGAAGCTGGTTGCCGCCATCCCATTTGCTTGCGCTGGCTGGCTTCCGCATTGATTTCCACGGGCGATTTGTCGGGAGCGGAGCCGGTGCTGCAAATCTGGCAGGGGGTGGAGCCCGGTCATCCGGAACCGCATCGGTTGTTGGAACTAATTGCTGCTCAAACCGCGGGCGGCAAAACCAGGGACAAGACCGACGACGCCCCACCAAAGGAATCTACGCCGCAAGCCAAATGGCGAATAATCAACTCTTCGGCCAGGCCGCACCCCACCAAGCCGGCGTCGGCCGCCAGTGGAACGCCGCACTCCGATCAGGAGCTGTTCACACGCTAGGCGTTTTGCCCATCCTATGCCCCGCTTGACAAACGTTTCGGCCACCGATAGGAAAGCTGGATCGGGCAAAGGGTAAGCCACTTGGCTGCGAGCACAAATGACGTAATCGGCAGCCAAAATATTTCTTCTGGAGAACTTGCTATGCGGGCGGCGGGTACTGTGTGGTGGTCGGACGCACCGGTTTGGCGACAAATCGGCTTCGGCAATCGCGATTTGGAAGAGTCGCGCTGGTTTCTCTCGGGCTTCGAGCAATCTCCACGCGCCGAGGAAGACGAAGAAAAACCAGGCGAGGAAAAAAAAGATGAAGACTCTGAAGACGAAGACGGCGGCGACGACGAGGATTTAGAAGATGATGGCTTGCTCGATGACGGCCCGTTGGTGGAGGAAGAAGAATGGGACGAGGACGATTTCGACGACGACTTTGACGACGACTTTGAATCCGACCTCGACGAGGAGGACGACCTCGAAGATGAGGACGATGAGATCGATGAAAAGAATGGCGACGCTAAGGATGATAAGGATTTTGACGGCAAATAATGCCCCAGCCGCGTATAACGGGCAAGCGGGCCAAAGCCGATGGGCGGATCGGCCGATAGTTGGCAACAGGGAATGTGCACCAGATCGAGCCTGCAAAAACCCGTCAACCAACTGCTTTTCCCGCGACGATGAGCCCCAGCGAACCAAGTTCCGCACAACCCAATTCCGCGTCCGCTTTTCCTTCGGCGTCGGCCGCGTGGTTTGGAAACTTAGACCAGGCTGACTTCGACGCCGCATTTTACGAGCGCATTCTCGAGCGCCAACCCAACAACATTCGCGTGCTGAAATTGTTGGGGGAATTGCATGCTCGCCAGGGCCGGCACGATCGGGCGATAGCCATTGATCGGCAATTAGCAAAGTTGCTCCCCGAGGATTGCCTGGTGCACTACAATCTGGCTTGCAGCCTGGCGGTACAAGGCGAGCCGCAAACCGCCATTGAGGCCCTGGCCAGCGCCTTGGAGTTAGGGTACAACGACTTCAGTCATTTGGAAGTCGATCCTGATTTGAAATCGCTCTGTCCGCTGCCCGAATTTCACTCGCTACTGCGGAATTACGGCATCGACGGTTAGCGATCCATTCGCGCGTCGCCAGCATCATTGTCTTACCGCTCGCTCCGCTGGCGCGTCGCGGCTAAACACTCCGGCAACACTTTTTCTGTCACCCATCGGCCATGCTCGAGTTGTACAACCAAATACAAGAATCGATTGCCGCCATTCGCAAAAAATGGTCCGGCAAACCGCACGCGGGAATTATCTTGGGTACCGGGCTGGGCGCTTTGGCTCGCGAAATTGAAGCCGAAGCCACCATTCCGTACGGCGACATCCCCCATTTCGCACAATCGACGGCCACAAGCCATGCCGGGGTGCTGGTCTGCGGCCGGCTGGCAGGCGTGCCGGTGGTGGCCATGGAAGGGCGCGTGCATTCGTACGAGGCCTATCCGCACCAAAAAATTACATTCCCCGTGCGGGTAATGAAATTTTTGGGAGCCGATTTGCTCATCGTCTCCAACGCCTGCGGCGGCATGAACCCGGCATATCGCATTGGCGACGTGATGGTGATCGACGATCACATTAACCTGATGGGAGGCAACCCGCTAATCGGCATTAACGACGATCGGCTCGGTCCGCGCTTCCCCGATATGAGCCGCGCTTACACGCCGGAGCTGATTGATCGGGCGCTCGAAGTGGCGCGGCGCGAAAATTTTGTGGCCCATCGCGGGGTGTTTGTCGCCGTGAGCGGTCCGAATTTGGAAACCCGGGCTGAATATCGGTTCTTGCGAACCATTGGGGCCGATTGCGTGGGCATGTCTACCGTGCCGGAGTGCACCGTGGCCGTGCACAGCGGCATGCGCGTGTTGGGTCTTTCGGCCATTACCGACATGTGCTTTCCCGACACGTTGAAGCCGGTTGACATCAAAGAAATTTTGCACGCTGCTTCCATTGCCGAGCCCAAGCTGCGAAAAATTGTGCTGGGCGTGTTGGAAAAAGAACCGCGCGCCATTTAGCGGCGGCGAATTCGCCACAGGGCGATGAGCCCGCCCAAGGCCACCAGGGCCAGCTCCGCTGCTGCCGGTTCCGGCACGACGGAAAGGGAGCCGGATCCTGAGCTGGGAATTTGTCCCGTCAGCAATTGCATGAGTGCGGTCAGGTCGGCCATGGTAACCGCGCCGTCGCGGTTAACATCGGCAATATCGAGCCAATCGTCGCCGCTGAGCGAATTGGCCGATTCAAATCCGGAAATGTTTTTCAAGGCGTTGAGCATGGCCTGCACGTCGGCATTGGTCAGCTTGCCATCTAAATTGAAATCGCCCGCAATGTGAAAAGTGCTATTCAATTTGAGGCCGAGCACGCCGTTAGGTTCGTCAAAGGTAATCCAATCGAAAGCGCCGGGAGCAAAACCACCCAGTGTTGGGTCAAAGCCATCGCCTCCCAGATTTACGCTTCCCGCCAAAAAATTTATGCCCAAGTCGCCATCCAACGTAATGGATTGGTTTCCTTTCGTCGCAGTAATGTTTTGCACCAGCACGGGCGGTCCCAAAATATCTTGTTGTCCGCTGGCTGTGCGTGTGCCTGAAAAGATGATGTTTCGCGGATCGTTGGGATTGTTAGGATTTGCTTCTATCGTGGGAATGATGAGAGAATCGAGATAAAAACCCGCGATGGTAATCGTGGCGCCAATGCCGGTGACCGACTCTTGAAATTGATTTGCCAGCGGCGTGCCGGGAGCCGTTGGATTGCTCGGATCGTACAATTCCAAACTCGCGTTGTCCGTTCCCTCCGTTCCGGCTTTGTAGCGAACGTGAAGCTGGGCGGCCAAGTTATCCGAAATGAACGAGGCGCCGGCGCCCGTGTCGAACAAAAAGCTGCCCGTGGTGGTAAGCGTATCGAGCTTACTGGGATTGGCGGTATCAGGCACTTTGAAGCTAATCTTTATCCCTGGCGTATGGTCGGTTCCCGGCGCCGCCAGCGGGTTGGGACCAATGAACGGATTGTGCGTCAAATTGGGTCCCGGCGCGCCGGTGGGTGTTAGGGTGGTAAAGCCGCTGAAATCGGCATAGCTCAGTTTCACGTGCAGGTTCGTGGTAGGAATGCCCGGATCGCTTGCCAGAGAATTTGCGTCCTGGCGAAAAGGCGTTCCTGGATTATAGATGTAAGTACGCAGCGACAAATTATTAATGAAATTTGCGAATGCAGTAGGATCGGTAATCAGGCTGCTCAAATCAGCCCCATTGGCGGCCAAGTAAGATACTTCGCTATTGCTGGAGCGCGCGTCGACGACCATCACCTTGCCCGTCAAGGCCGGCATGCCCACGACGTCAACCGCGGTCTCTGACGCCAAGATGGAATCGAGCAGCGGATCGCCGGTAAGCGATTGGCTGCCGTCATCGCTGGGGCCGATTTCAATTTGCGCGTTAAGTTGCTGCGGATAGTATTGAGCGTAAGTGGCGTCTGCGGCGTTGGCCAAAAGATCATTGGTCGTTGGCGTGTACGGAGCAAACTGCATCACAATGGGTTTGGAAACGGTGAAGTTTGCCGTTCCGCCCACGCCAATATCGGCGAACTTTACGGTTTGGCCATTGAAGGTTGAATTCGGAATCCCATGGCCGGTGCTGTCAGTATATCCGGTCGCAGTTGAAGTGCTAAGCAGCGATCCGCTGCTGCCAGTATCGAGATACGCGGTAATGTTGATCGATGGCGCGGTGATAGGATTAAAGTTGTCGTCGTAGCCCACGACTGTTTGCGCGGTCAGCGGGTCGCCCGGCCCATTCGCCCCGATGTTCCGCACCAGCATGTTGATTTGCGGTTGATCAACGGCTGCACTCTGGGCCAGACCGACCAAATCAACCGCCAGGGCTTGATGCGGACGCTCCACGGAGGTTGCCGCGCAGAGCATCGCCGCGAAAGTCACTATCCGGTGCAATTGGGGCCGGTTTTGAAAAGGGCGACGGAATTGATTCCGTCGCTGCGGCCCTATCCCACGATCAAAAACCATCCACCTCTCCCACTGCAATTGTCCCTGCTCAACCAGTTATAGTCGAAACCGCCGCTTTTTGCCAGCGCGGCAAGCCATCTGCATAGAATGCTCCCGTAGTCGTCCACAGGCGCGATTGGTAAACTGCTTTCCGCGTCTGTGTGTCTCCGCGGTTCCAATACACGCCCATGTTTCAACCGGTCGAATCGAACGTCAACTTTCCGAAGCTGGAGGAGGAAATTCTCCGCTTTTGGCGCGCGGCGAAAATTTACGAAAAGTCGCTGGCCCGCCGCGCCGATCAGCAGCGATTCGTGTTTTACGAAGGTCCCCCCACGGCCAACGGAATGCCGCACCCCGGGCACTGCCTGACTCGCGCCATCAAAGACCTGTTCCCGCGCTACCGCACCATGCGCGGCTACCTGTGCGAACGCAAAGCCGGCTGGGACACGCACGGCCTGCCCGTCGAAGTGGAAGTGTGCAAAGAGCTGGGCATCCACTCCAAAGAAGAGATTGAAAACTACGGCATAGAACCGTTCATCCAAAAGTGCCAGCAAAGCGTGTGGCGCTACATGCAAGAGTGGGAACGGCTGACGGAACGGATCGGTTTTTGGGTCGATTTGAAGCAGGCCTACGTTACGTACCACCAAAGTTACGTGGAAAGCGTCTGGTGGAGCCTGAAGCAACTATTCGACCGCGGCCTCTTGTACCAGGGCTACAAAATCGTCTGGTGGTGGGCCCAAGGCGGAACGTCGCTATCGGCGGGCGAAGTGGGATTGGGTTACCGCGAAGTGGCCGACCCCAGCGTGTATGTGAAGTTCCCGCTGGTTTCCGACGAGCGTACCAAAGAATTGGGCCTGGACGGGGCGAGCTTGCTCGTTTGGACCACCACACCGTGGACACTGCCGAGCAATCAGTTTGCGGCCGTGCATCCGGATTTGGAATACGCGGTAGTTGTTGACGACGAAGCTGCCGCAACTTCCCCTCCCGTTACGGATCAAACAGTCGCCGTTTCCGCGCCCCATAGATTGATTATCGCCAGTGCACTGGTGGAAACGATCGCCGCTAAAGTAAAGCGGGAGTTAAAGGTTGAGAAAACAATTCGCGGCAAGAAGTTGATCGGTTTGCGGTATGGGCCGCCATTCAACGAGTACTATGAGGATACCCCGTCAACTGCTCCAAACCAGCAGAGGCAAACTTGGGGCAATCGGAAGGGCAGGTTGAAGACTGGCGGCGAAGATTTCCTTGCATGGAGAATTCTCCCGGGTGATTTTGTAACGACTGATAGCGGAACAGGAGTCGTTCACATAGCCCCTGCGTTCGGTGAGGACGATTTCAAGACACTTTGGAGCGATGCGCTTCGTTTTCAAGATGGTGTTGCATTAGAACCACTTTGCCCGGTTAAAGCAGATGGCAAATTCAATTCAGACGGCCCCGAATACTGCCGTGGTCGCTGGGTCAAAGATTGCGACAAGGACATCATCCACGATCTCAAAAATCGTGGGCTGTTGTTTCATCGCGAAGAATATCGCCACGAATATCCATTCTGCTGGCGGGCCGAGGAAGATCCGCTCATTCAATATCCGCGCCGCAGTTGGTTCATCAAAACCAGCGAATCCAAGCAGAAAATGCTGGACAACAACCAGCACATCAACTGGTTGCCGGAGCACATCAAACACGGCCGCTTCGGGAATTTTCTGGAAACCAACGTCGATTGGGCCCTCAGCCGCGAACGCTTCTGGGGCACCCCGCTGCCGATTTGGGTGTGCGAGAAAACCGGCAAAATGGAAGCCATTGCTAATTATGAGGAGCTTTTGAAAAAGCCCGGCATCCAGGGGACAGAAGTTTGGGATGCCGCCAAAAAAGCCAATCCGAAGTTGGCCGACGATCTGAAAGTTCACAAACCGTACATCGACGCCGTCACCTACGATTCGCCGTTTGAAAAAGGCGCGCGAATGCGGCGTGTCACCGAAGTCATCGACTGCTGGTACGACAGCGGCGCCATGCCGTTTGCCCAATGGGGATATCAGGGAGAAGAGCAGGCGGCCGGCAGCACGCAGCAGGCGGTGGATACCTCTGCCAGCCGCCCGCTGCCTGCTGCCCGCTTCCACGAACAATTCCCCGCCGATTTCATCAGCGAAGCGCTCGACCAAACCCGCGGCTGGTTTTACAGCCAGTTGGCCATTAGCACACTGGTGTTCGACCAGCCGATTCCACGGCCATTCCGCAATTGCATCGTCCTGGGCCTGATGCTCGGGGAAGACGGGCAGAAAATGTCCAAAAGCAAGCGGAACTATCGCGAACCCGGCGAAATTTTCGACAAGTACGGGGCCGATGCCCTGCGGTGGTACTTTTTCGCCACGCAGCCGCCGTGGACCACCATCCGCTACAGCGAACGGGCCATTCGCGACAGCATTCCGGAGTTTTTGCTGCGGCTGTGGCACACGTACGGCTTTTTTGTGATCTATGCCAACATCGATGGCTTTGATCCGCTGGTGGAAGTCGCTGGCAGCCGGCAGCAGACGGCAGACAGTAATCCGCCAGCCGCCAGCGGCCTGACGCCCGCCGATTTAGCAACCGCGAAGAGCTACCGATCGATTAAAGATCGTTCCGAACTGGATCGCTGGATTCTAAGCGAGCTGAATCGCACTGCCGCCGCCGTGGTGGAACGCATGGATGCGTACGACAATTACACCGCCGCGCAGCAGATTATAGAATTCGTCGACGCGCTTTCCAATTGGTACGTGCGCCGCAGCCGCGATCGCTTTTGGGCTGAGGATAAGCGCGACCCGGATAAAATCGACGCTTATTGGACGTTATACGAGTGCTTGCTGACGACGGCGAAAATCATCGCCCCCTTTGTGCCATTTTTAGCCGAGGCAATGTGGCGGAACTTAGCCGGCGGCGGGCAGCAAGCAGCAGGCAATCCGCCAGCCGCCAGCCGGCAGCCGCTGGCTGCGCTCGAAAGCGTCCACCTGTGCGATTTTCCCACCGGCGATGCAGCCGCCATCGACGAGGCGCTGTCGGCCCAAATGAACCTGGTGCGCGAAATTGCTTCGCTGGGCTTGTCGGCCCGTATGGGCGCCAAGCTGAAAGTGCGGCAGCCGCTGGCCAAGGTGGAAGTGATTTTGGTCAACCCCGGGCAGCAAGCGTGGCTCGATCACCACAAGGAAGTGATCTGCAAGGAGTTGAACGTCAAGCAGGTGGAGTTTACGCAGAAGGCCGATCAATACATCACGTATACCGTACTCCCCGATTTGAAACGGCTTGGCCCACGCTTGGGAAAGAAATTGCCGCTGGTTAAGCAAGCGCTAGCGAAGGCCGATGGCGGCAAGCTATTGGCCGAAATGGAAGCGGCTGGCAAAGTTGCGCTGCAACTAGACGATGGCAGCAGCGAAGCTCTGGACCGGGAAGATTTGCAAGTTCGCCTGCAAGCCAAGCCCGGCTGGGCCGCGGCTCAGGGCAAACATTGCGTGGTGGTGTTGGCGACGGAAATTTCTCCGGAGTTGGTCATCGAAGGCGTGGCCCGCGAAATTGTGCACGCCATTCAAACTTGCCGCAAAGACAAAGGCTGTGAATACACCGACCGCATCGAAGTGGGCGTAGTAAGCAAATCTGCCGAAATTGACCAGGCGCTGAAACAATTTGGCGATTACATTCGCGGCGAAACGTTGGCTGTGACTTTGAAACAGGTGCCGATCGAAGGGGTCGATCCAATGGAAATGAAACTCGGCGACGAATCGCTGCAACTATACGTGCAAATCACGCCAAAGAAGAATTAGCCGCAAATGAACGCGAATTAACGCAAATGATTTCATGAAATTCGCAGTTCTGCTACAGTTTGACCATTTTGAATCGTGCTGAGAGGGGCGGATTGGGTTCTTCCTTGGATTCGCGTTCATTTGCGTTTATTCGCGGCTAATTCTATGTCCTATTCGCTTGGCCAAGCCGTTTCGCCGTTACGCTTGGCGGTGTTGATTTCCGGCGGCGGCACCACGCTGCGAAATTTGATTGAAAAAATCGCCCGGCCCGACGGGAACGGACAGTACTTAGATGCGAAAATTGAGCTGGTGATTTCCAGTTCATCGAAAGCCGCCGGGCTGGAAATTGCACAGGCCGCGGGAATTCCTGCGCGGGTGGTGCGGCCCGGCGAATTCTCATCGCCGGAAGCGTTCAGCGAAGCGGTTTTTGGCCCGGGCCGGCAGGCGGGTGTGCATCTTGTCGCCATGGGCGGATTTCTCAAGCACGTGCCCATTCCCGACGATTTTCAAAACCGCGTGACGAATATCCATCCGGCACTGATTCCGAATTTTTGCGGCGCGGGAATGTACGGCCATCGGGTGCATGAGGCGGTGCTGCAATCCGGCACAAGAATCAGCGGCTGTACCGTGCATTTGGTCGACAACCATTACGATCACGGACCAGTGATTTTGCAGCGCACAGTTCCGGTGCTGGAAGACGACACGCCCGAAACACTGGCCCAGCGAGTGTTTGCCGCAGAATGCCTGGCGTACCCAGAAGCGCTCCGGCTAATTGCCAAGGGACGGGTGTGCGTGGAAAATGGGCAGGTCGTTGTCCAGTAGCTGTCCAGTAGCGATAACCCGCAAGCGGTTTAGGATTGAACCGGTCGATAACCCAGTGTCTGATAAAACTGCACGGCGTCTTCCCAAGCGGCGTGCGTCTCCAGGAAAATCTCTCGATGCCCGGCATTCCAGGCCGCCGCTTCCAAATGCATCATCAGCAGTTTTCCAATGCCGCGGCGTCGCCAACGGGGATGCACCACAAGCCAATGGACAGCCGGCCGGGCAGCCTGGCTTTGATCTGGCGTGCCGCGCAGGGATAAAGTGACCGCCCCGATCAACTGCCGCTGGTTTGGCGTGCTGTCAGTTCCCGGGACAGAATGGCCCAATGTTTCCGCCAGCCACATGTGCTGCGGACTCCACCACCAGCAGTTGACGAACTCGGCGAAGAAATCGGGCGGGCTCCATTGCCGCACTCCAATCCGCTGCCGGGCAAATGCCTGATGACGAAGTTCAAGCCACGGTGCAATGTCGGCGTCGCTCTGATAAGTGCGGATCGTAATCCCGTCGATGGATGCAATTTCAGGTTGGCAGTCTAATCGCCGCGAAAGCTGGAGCACACTGGGCATGGGCATATCTTCGCACGGTCGCCGCTTAAGGCGAAGCGTGCCGGCAAAGCATTGAAATGCAATTGGTTTCACTAGAATTCTGTTGCAGGTCTTGTGTTATAAAGCCTTACATATCAGTGGCTTGCGAATTATTCTGTCATTTATTTCGATTGAACTATCTCAAGTGTGTGAAACATATCTATCATTTACACGCGAAATGATGATTGCTTTCTATCGCACCGATTGCCATAATCGCATCATTGGTGACTATTCGCGGGGGGATCATGGTCATGGTGGTGGTCGATGAGAGGCGCAATCGATTGCTGGAGCTAATTCGCCAGCGAGGCTTTGCTTCACTGTCGGAATTGGTCGAAGAGCTAGGCGTTTCTGAATCGACCATCCGGCGCGATCTCGACTTCCTGGAAGAAGGGGGCTCGGCGAAGCGCACCCACGGCGGGGTTTTTTACACCGGCAGCTCGCCCCAGTTGCCGCACTTTGAAGAACGTCAGCCAGCTCAATGGGAATTGAAAAAAGCCATTGCTCGCCGGACGGCCGAATTGATCGAGCCGGGCGATACGTTGCTGTTGGACGGCGGCACCACGACGTACGAAGTGGCCCGGCTGCTGATCGGCAAAGCGCTGCAAGTGGTGACCAACTCGTTGCCCGTGGCGAATTTACTGGCTTCGCACACGGCGACCGATTTAGTGCTGATCGGCGGATATGTTTATCCGCGCAGCGGCGTCACGCTGGGGCCCTACGCCAACGATCAACTGGCACAACTGAATGTGCGGAAAACGGTGCTCAGCGTGGCGGGAGTAAACGAACGCGGATTTTACAACAGCAATTTGCTGCTCGTGGAAACGGAGCGGGCCATGATGCACGCGGCCGATCGTGTGATTGTGGTGGCCGACAGCACCAAATTCGGCCGGCAAAGCTTGGCGCATTTGTGCCCGCTCAATGCCGTGCAAACGTTAGTCGTGGACGAGCAACTGCCGCCGGAGTGGCAGGAAAGAATTGTTGCGGCCGGCGTGCAACTGCTGTTGGCGGCCCCAGAACAAATTTCGGAACATAAAACGGCGAGCTGATTTCAGATCTCACCCTATCATGCCCACTACCTCGATGAAACCGAGCTCGATGCGAAGCCGAGTCATCGACCGCGCCACCGTGGAGCGCATTGTGCGCGAAATCGTGCTGGCCCATGCGCCGCCAGATTCGTCGAAGCTAATGGTCAGCATTTCCGCGCGGCATTGCCATCTGACCGACGAGCACGTGGAAATTTTATTCGGCAAAGGCCGCAAGCTGACGCCGGAAAAGCCGCTGTATCAGGACGGATTTTACGCCGCCGCCGAAACGGTGATGGTGGTCGGGCCCAGCAAGCGGCGCATGTTGCCGGCGGTGCGCGTGTTGGGGCCGTGCCGCGGGCATTCGCAGGTGGAGTTGGCGTTTACCGACGGCATTTCGCTGGGCATTGATTTGCCGGTCCGCCCCAGTGGAAAAATCGGCGGCACCCCGGGCTGCGTGCTGGTTGGTCCAGCCGGCGTGGTGGAGTTGAAAGAAGGCGTGATTCGTGCGGAGCGGCATGTGCACATGAATGTTCAGCACGCCAAGCATTACGGCGTAAAAAACGGCGAGCGCATGAAGCTGCGAGTTGAATCAACTTGCAGCCTGGTGCTGGAAGATTTGCTCGTACGGGCCGACGAAACCAGCAAGTTGGAAGTGCATATCGACACGGATGAAGGCAACGCGGCAGATTTGGATCACGCGACGAAAGTTGAACTATTCAAGTAAGTTTCCTGTTTCCTTTTTTTGGGAGTACGTGCTATGGCAAAAACAATGGAAGCGCTGGGCATGATTGAGACCAAGGGCTTTGTGGCCTTGATCGAAGCCAGCGACGCAATGATGAAAGCCGCCAACGTGGCCTTTCTGGGCTGGGACAAAGTTGGCAGTGGTTTGGTCACAGTCTTTGTCACCGGCGATGTGGCCGCGGTGAAAGCCGCCACCGATGCCGGCGCCGCCGCCGCAGGGCGCATTGGCGAAGTGGTCAGCGTGCAAGTGATTCCCCGCCCGCATGACGATATTGACGTGGTGCTGCCGTCGAACAAGCGCGTGGCTGCCAAGGGAGCTGATTGAGGGATGAGAGAAGGAGAATGAGGGGCGAGGGTCGAGAGACGAGTTTTCAGTTCGTAAATCAGACACTTCTTTATCGAGGTATTTTCCATGCAAAGTGCAATCGGGTTAGTCGAAACCAAAGGGTTGGTGGCGCTGGTCGAAGCCACCGATGCCATGGCCAAAGCGGCCAATGTGCAAATTGTGAAGCGGGTTTCCATTGGCGGCGGCCTGGTAACCACCGTGGTTTCCGGCGACGTGGGGAGCGTGCGGGCGGCGGTTGAAGCCGGCTCGGCGGCGGCCCAGCACGTGGGCGATTTGGTCAGCAGCCACGTGATTCCCCGCCCGGCGGAAGGACTGACGGCCGCCTATTTGTCCTGAGCTGTAACATCTGAATGATGGGATGCAGTGCATGAAAATTCTGGTCGCCAATTTAGGTTCCACCAGCTTCAAGTATCGGCTGTTCGACATGATCGATCAGCGGCAACTTGCGCGCGGCGGTGTGGAACGCATCGGCTCGCAGGAAAGCAAGTGCTTTGTGCAAATGGGCAGCCAGCGGCGCGAACAGACGGCCCACGTGCCCGATCACGCCGCGGCGGTGCAATTGTGCTTGAGGCAATTGGCCGATCCTGATACCGGCTGTTTGCAAGATGCCCGCGAAGTGGCAGCCATCGGCTTCAAAGCCGTGCATGGAGGAAAGTTTAGCGGCGTGCAGCGGGTAACGGCCGAAGTGCTGGCCGCCATGGAAGCGATGAACGCCGTGGCCCCGGCGCACAACCCGCCCTACATTGCAGCCATGCGGCAGATGAGCGAAAAGTTGCCGGGCATTCCGTTGGTGGCGGCGTTTGAAACGGGCTTTCACGCCACGATTCCTCCTCGGCTGCGTGCTTATGCCGCGCCCTACGAATGGGCCGAAAAGCATCACGTGTGCCGCTGGGGATTTCACGGCGCTAGTCACCGTTACATTGCCCAGCGAATGCGGGAGCTAACCGGCCGCAGCGATATGCGGATTATCTCCTGCCATTTAGGAGGCTCAAGTTCGCTGTGTGCCATTTCCAGCGGAAAAAGCGTAGCGGTCAGCATGGGCATGAGCCCGCAATCGGGATTGCCGCAAACCAACCGCGTGGGAGATTTCGATCCCTTCGCACTGCCGGTTGTGATGCGGGCGACGGGAAAATCGCTGGAAAAGGTTCTGGACGACCTGGCAGAGCACAGCGGACTATTGGGGCTCAGCGGAACCAGCGGCGACGTGCGCGATTTGGAAGAAGCGGCTTCGCACGGCAACGGGCGTGCTCAGTTGGCGCTGGACGTATTCATTAGCAGCGTGCGGCATTATTTGGGGGCCTATTTGGTGGAACTGGGAGGAGCCGATGCCATCGTGTTCACCGGCGGCATTGGCGAGAACAGCGCCACGATTCGAGCAGCCGTGTGTGCGGGTTTAGAAGAGTTGGGCATTGTGCTCGATCCGGCCCAAAATGCGGTCGCCAGCGGCGAAGCGACGATTCATGCCGATGCCAGCCGTGTGCAATTGTGGGTAGCGCCTACGAACGAAGAAATTGTGGTCGCGCGGCAAGCCAAGGCTTTGTTGGAAGGAAAAGCATAACCCACGGCCCATCCCAGCGTTCAAAACAACTAACATTTCGACACTCGTACCCAGGCAACTTCCATGTTTCTCGCAAAAGTAACGGGCGCGGTTGTGGCCACGCAAAAAACTGAGGCCATGGTCGGGCATAAATTACTTGTGGTGGAGCCGTATCGACTCGAAAGCGATAAACGGCGGTCGCTGGTGAGCACGGGCCGCACATTTGTAGCCGTCGACACCGTCGGGGCCGGCGAAGGAGAATTCGTGCTCATTACGCAGGGCTCCAGTGCGCGGCTTACGCCCGAAACAAAAAACTTGCCGGTCGATGCGGTCATTATCGGGATTGTTGACACCGTGCATGTTGATCAAGCGTGCGTCTTCAGCAGAGAAGCGGTTAGCAATTAGCGATTAGCCAGAAGCCGGAATGAGAAGACTTTCCACAATCCAGACAGTAACTGACAACTGACCACTGACAACCGTTCACTCACAAATCCCATGCAAGCAACCGAAGAATTGATCCGCTCTGTCGTGAAGCAAGTGCTGGCCGAAATTAAGCCGCAGGCCGGAAGCAAGGCCGGCCGCGCAGTAGATGCCAGCCAGTTGCGCGCTGGCAACGGGCGCAGTTTTTCCGGCCGGCACGGCGTGTTCACCTGCGTCGACGAAGCCGTGGCGGCGGCAGACGAAGCGTTCGAGCAACTTAGCGCACATGGCCTGGAAGTGCGCAAACGAATTATCGACCACATCCGCCGCATTTCCATCGATCAGTGCGTGGAACTGGGCACCATGGAAATGGAGGAAACCAAAGTCGGCCGGTTGGAGCACAAAATCGAAAAACTGAAAACTCTGGGCGAGCGCACGCCCGGCGTGGAGTTTTTGCAAAGCCAGGTGTTCAGCGGAGATCATGGCCTGGCCGTCATCGAGCACGCGCCGTTTGGCGTCATCGGCTGCATTACGCCGGTCACGCATTCGCTGCCGACGATTACCGGCAATGCGGTGAACATGATTGCCGGCGGCAACACGCTGGTCGTGAATCCGCACCCCAGCGGCAAGCGCGTGGCCGCCGAAGGAGTGCGGCGGTTCAATCAAGCGATTTACAAGGATTTAGGCATCGACAATTTGATCTGCGTTGTGGCCGAGCCAACGCTGGAGTCGGCCGAGGCCTTATTTCAGCACCGCGGCGTGAAATTGATTTGCGTTACCGGCGGGCCGGCAGTGGCCCGGGCAGCCATGCGCAGTGCGAAGAGGGCCATTGTCGCCGGGCCAGGAAATCCGCCGGTCGTGGTTGACGAAACCGCTGATTTAGATCGGGCGGCCCGGCACATTATTCGCGGCGCAGCTTACGACAATAATCTGCTGTGCATAGCCGAGAAGGAAGTGTTCGTCGTCGACGAGGTATTCGACGAAATGATGAACGCCATGGAACAGGCTGGCGCCGCGCGGTTGAACGCGAAAGAAGTTGATGCACTGACGAAAGTGGCCATTATCTCCGTCGGAGAAGGGGAGCACAAACACGACGTGCCCGCCAAGGAATTTTTGGGCCAGGATGCAGCGGTTTTGGCCCGTGGCATTGGCAAGCAGGTATCGCCGCAAGTCGAATTACTGTTCGGCGAAACGGACGAACACAACCCGTTTGTGCCGGTGGAGCAAATGGTGCCGTTTTTGCCATTCGTCCGTTGCCGGAACGTAGACGAAGCCATTGAGAAGGCTAAGTTTTACGAGCACGGCTTCCGGCACACCGCCATGATTCACTCGAATAACGTGCGCAACATGACCAAGATGGGCCGCGCGCTCGATACCACGCTGTTCGTGAAAAACGGTCCCTGCATGGCCGCGCTGGGTTTGGGAGGCGAAGGTTATTTGTCGTTCTCCATCGCTACGCCCACCGGCGAAGGTGTGACCACGCCGCTAACGTTCACGCGGGAACGGCGCTGTTCATTGATCGATGATCTGCGAATTATCGGAAAACCATAAATCAGAAACGATAAAGCGGCGACCGTTAGTCACGCAAACAAATGAACGTAAACGCACATTGAGGAATTCATGCAACTCGGTCTGGTCGTCGGCACCGCCACTGCAACGGTCAAGCATTCTACGCTGCAAGGCTGGAAGCTGCTGATTGTGCAGCCGCTATTGGCCGATGGCCTACAACCGGACGGTGATCCGCAATTGATCGTCGATCGCTTGGGAGCCGGCACTGGACAACGGGTCATTATGAACAGCGAAGGCCGCGCGATTCGGGAAATGATGAAAACTGAAAAAGCCCCTGTCCGCTGGAGCGTGATGGGCATTGTGGATGAGTAAGAGGCAAGACGACGAATGAGAAGCGACGGGTAAGCGATGAGGAGCGAACGTTGAGACAACCAGCGATTGGCCCCGGCCGCCAGGCCGGGTTGGGTACGACTTAAACGAACTTTCAAGCAACCACCATGCCGCACTCGGAAGACCAAGTCGAACGGATTGTGCACGCTGTGATCCAGCGGCTAGGCGGCGCTGGCACTGCAATCTCGTCAAGCGGCGAGTTGACATTGACCGAGAAGGTCATCAGCGCCGAGAGCTTGGCCAATCGATTGAATGGGGTGCAGCGTGTCATCGTATCGGCCCGAGCGGTCGTCACGCCGGCGGCCCGCGACAGTTTGAAAGAAAAAAACATCACGCTGGTGCGGTCGCTCCAAGCGGCAGCCGCCAAACCCAGCCAATTGATTGTGGCCAGCAGCGTTAGCAAAAAAGGAGCGGCGTTTGATTGTGCCGATGTACTCGGTCAGCTGCGGCAGCGCGGTATGGAAGTGGAAGAACTTCCCGCCGTAGGCGTCGCACAGGCTGCGGCAAACATCGCCGCTGCAGTCGAGAGCGGCAAAAAATTGGGCGTGCTGTTGACCGATCAGGCGGCTGCGGCCTTGTGCATTGCCAATCGGCAGCGCGGCGTGCGCGCAGCCATGGTTACTAATCGCGGAGAACTGAACGACCTGGTGCAAAACCTCGGCGTAAACTTGTTGGTGATCGACGCCCTGCGGCGGAGCAAATCGGAAATACAACGCCTTGTCGAAGCGTTTGCCGCTTCACCGGCACAGGCCTGCCCCGCCCAGTGGAAACAATGGCTCGACTGAATTTGGAGAAATAAACCATGCGAATCGGCAAAACCATTGGCCGGATCACGCTAGTCCGCAGCCATCCGCTGTTGACCGGCGGTTCGTATCGGCTGGCCGTGCCGCAATCGCTGGCCAATTTAAAAGGCACTTCGCCAATGGCGGCGGAAGAAATCGTCGTGTATGACGAACTGGGCGCCGCCGACGGCATGCTGATCGCCGTCACCGAAGGCCCGGAAGCCGCGCAACCATTTCATCCAGAAACAAAACCCATCGATGCTTACAACGCCGCTATTTTAGATCATGTAGAAGTTAATCGTTAACCCATAAATTGCGAACATGAACACCCATCAACTCAAACTCGAAATTTGTGAAATCGGCCACCGCATTTACAACAAGGGCTTCGCAGCCGGCAACGACGGCAACATCAGTTATCGCCTGTCGGAAAATGAAGTGCTTTGCACACCCACGCTCATTTCCAAAGGGAATATGAAGCCGGAAGATTTGTGCATTGTCGACATGCAAGGCAAGCAGCTTTCGGGCAAGCGGAAGCGCAGCAGCGAAATTCTGCTCCACCTGACGATTTTGCGCGAACGGCCCGACATGAAAAGCGTGGTTCATTGTCATCCGCCGCACGCCACCGCCTTTGCCGTGGCCCGGGAGCCGATTCCTCAATGCGTGCTGCCCGAAATCGAAGTCTTCCTGGGCGACGTGCCCATCACGCAGTACAAAACGCCCGGCAGTCAGGAATTTGCCGACACCGTTTTGCCGTATGTGAAACACGCCAACGTGATGATTCTGGCCAATCACGGCACCGTTAGTTGCGGCGAAACCGTGGAACGGGCCTATTGGTGGACCGAAATTTTGGATGCTTATTGTCGAATTTTGATGATGGCCCGCGATTTGGGCCGCATCAATTACTTCACCAAAGAGGAAACGCAGGAGCTGCTGAATTTGAAACAGAAATGGGGCTTCAAAGATGCGCGACTGAATCCGGAAATGCAAAACTGCGACATTTGCGCTAACGACGTGTTCCGACAAAGCTGGAATGCCACGGGCGTTCAGCGGCGGGCGTTTGAGGCGCCGCCGGAAATGAAGCCACTGGCAAAATCGGCAGCACCAGCCGTGAACGAGGCCGGCAGCACCGATCAAGAAGCGCTGGTGAAGTTGATCACCGACCGGGTGCTGGCGGCGCTGGCAAAATCATAAAGCCGCGACCGGTGGTCGCGCTGAATTACATTCGATTTCAATACACACTAGGCGCGACCAACGGCCGCGGCTTGCTATGAAGGTTTCCATCATTGGCGGCGGCGGGCTGGTTGGCTCTTGCACGGCGTTTGCATTGCAAACCGGGCGCGTGGTGCGGGAAATTGCCTTGATCGACGCTAATGCGGAACTGGCTGGCGGGCAGGCGCTTGATTTGCTGCACGGCTCGGCTTTCGTGGCCGACCAAGTCATTACTTCTGGCGGTTACGAACACATTCCATCGAGCGATGTCATTTGCATCACAGCCGGGCTGCGACGCAAGCCGGACGAAAGCCGGCTCGATTTAATCAACCGCAACGTCGATTTGTTTCTGGGCATTTTGGGTGAAGTTGCCAAAGCCGGATACAAAAAAGATGCGGTCGTGGTTGTCGTTTCCAACCCGGTCGATGTGCTCACGTATTTGGCCATCAAACGGCTGGAACTGCCAGCGCCGCAAGTGATTGGGTTGGGGACACAACTTGATACGCTGCGCTTCCGCAGTTTGATTGCGGAAAAGTTGGGCGCGCCGCCAACGCAGATTTCGGTGCTCATCCTGGGCGAACACGGCGACAGCATGGTGCCGATTTGGAGCAGTGCCACCATAGCCGGCCTGCCGCTGGAGCGCTTTCCCGGCTGGTCGAACCACGTGCAGAATGAATTGTTCACCCGCACCAAAGGCTCCGGCGCGGAAGTCATCAAGAAAAAGGGGGGCGCTGGCTTTGCCGTGGGGCTGGCGATTCAAGAAGTAATCGAAGCCGTGGCGCTGGATCGCCGGGCGATTCTGCCCGTTTCTTCTCTACAACGCGGCTGTTACGATTTGCGCGACGTGGCCATTAGCGTGCCGACCGTCGTTGGTCGCGGCGGTGCAGTTGCCACGCACGAAATCGAACTGTGGCCCAAGGAACTACAAGCCCTTCGCCGCAGCGGCCAGGTGCTGCGCGAAACCATCGACACGGTCATGGCCCGCGTTGGCAAAGAACTGTGCTCCTGCAAATCCGGCGACTCAAAAAAGCCGTGCGGATGTAAGCATTGATTTGTACAAGTCGTGTCGCTGTTCGCCTCCAAACAATCCTCCAGAGGATTGGAGTTCATCCCGAAGGGATTTCAGCCATTAGCCTGTGGTTGAGCGAAGCGATACCACCGGGGCAAGATCGCGCAGCGCACCACCGGTTGTTGATATAATTGCGGCCCGCATCCCGCAGGGATGCCAGCGATCAAACCATTGAGGGCTGTCATGGGTTCCACCTTTCTCGCCTTGCATTATCATTTGGTTTTCGCCACCAAGCAGCGCCAACCGTTCATCGATGGCCAATGGCAATCCCGCCTACACGAGTATTTAGAGCGCTCTTCATCTAGCTCTAGCGCCATGCCGGCAAATTAGTTAAGCTACGCAGCAACTTGAACAAGGAGGTTGCTGTGGCACCGTATTCGAGGGAGTTTCGTCGAGACGTACTTGCCGCCTGTGATACGGGTGAA
>DASRSD010000171.1 GCA_035656635.1 Pirellulales bacterium | reverse complement strand
CCAAACTTCTGCGCCGCGTAATCCAAGTGCGGCAAATAAATGTAAAAAAATTGCGGATGCGATTGGCGGGCGGCAATGATGGCCGAACCGACAATCCAGGCCGTGCTTTGGATGTTCGCCAGCGGGCCCCAAAAATGTTTGAGGGGAAAGTGCCCCAGCCCGTCGCGGAGTTGGCCGTACAGCTCCGTGGGGCGCGTATAGCACCACAGCGATTCGCTGCCGTCGGGATTGTGCACCGGCGCCGGCGTGCAGATTAAATCAGCATTGGCCCCTTTGCTGTGCAGCGGGAACCACACGGCGGTCGTAAGCTCATCGCCGTGCTGGCTGAGAAAATCCCAAATTTGCGGCGCCTGGATGCAATCGTTCCAGGCGGTCCACATTTCCACTTGCTGTTTGTCCCGCCAATAAAAGCCGTTGGCGATTACACCGTGCTGGCTCGGCAATTTGCCGGTGGTCATGTTCGCCTGCACCGGGCAAGTAACACAGGGAAAACTCGGCGTGAGCACCGCCTGCTCGCCGTTACGGGTGAGTTCTCGCAAGCGTGGCATCGATGCCAGATCACGCTCGCGCAGGCCGGGGATAGAAAGGAGAACGAGGGGCATTTCGAATGGGGAATGGGGAGTGGGGAATTTTCGATATAAAGCCGCGACCGTTGGTCGCGCTGAAGCGGAAATAACGTCAACACCACCGCAGCGCGACCAACGGTCGCGGCTTTATATTCACGTGGAATATACCCAGCGGCCCAGCAAGATGGCAGGGACGAGGAGGCACAAGATGCCAATTGTGGGTAAGCAGCCGCGGATGCCAAACACGACGGCAGCGTCCAGGACGATGATGCCGAGGATGCCGGCTTTGACCGCGGCTTGAACATGGGCGGGCTGTGGGTAAATGATAGCGCGGATGAATCGCCAGGAGATAAGGGGGGCAACAGCGAGCCAGAAGACGGTCCAAAGATGCGGTTTCAATTGCATCAGCAAAGGCGGCAATTCGACTTGGACTCGCGGAACAACCCACCAAAGCGTGAGCATGCCGGCGAACATGCAGGCTAAGCTGCCGAAAAGTTGAACTCGCGAGCTGGCCATGACCTCTTTGCGCGCAAACCACGTGACGCCCAGGATGTACAACCCAATGCCGGCAGCGACGGCGAAATTGTCGCGGGTCCACGGGCCGGGCATGGTGCTCATCCCCAACAGCACGTTCAGCAACCGGCAACTGCCCATGATGACTGGGCCGATGGGCGAAGATTTTAGAACCAGATCGTAAGATAACATAAGTACAAGCAAAGCAAATGAAACATTGATGGGCCGTTGGTCATGGGAGAGCGACGAGGCAAGTCCGCCGGCAATGAAGCCCGCAAACACAAAGCCGGCCCCGACGAAGCCGGCGGTGCGCCGAGCAATTCGACCGGAGGGCAAGGGACGTTGCGGGCGCTCGATTGTATCGACGGCGACATCGTGCCAGTCATTCAGCACCATACCGGCGGTGTAGAGGCAACTGGAAACGAGAATGAGGAGTGTGAATTCGCCGAATGGCTGCAGCGTTTCATGAGTGAACAAAAAGCCCATCGCCACATCGGCCATGGCCGTGAACACGTTGGGCAGCCGCAGCAGTTGCAGCCAGGCCAAAAGCCGCGACGGTTTTCCAGAATCTGTATTCATGGATGTTAAAACGAACCGCAGAGGCGCGTAGGCACGGAGATGCTAGCCGCAAATGAACGCGAATGAACGCAAATAAATGATCATCTAGCAACATTTCCTTGATGCATCTTCTTCATTCGCGTTTAATATGCGTTTATTCGCGGCCTTACTTATTTGTTTTCTCCGCGTCTCTGTGTCTATGCGGTTATTTAATGGATTGAAATGCCAACCTGCGATGCAGCCTGGCTAAGGAATTCCCGCGCTTCGCGGGCGGCATCGTCGGGGTGGTTGATGTACGGATACAACTCCACGGTCAGCCAGCCGGTGTAGCCGGTGGCGTGAATTTTTTGCAGCGTGGCGGCGAAATCGATTGCCCCGCGGCCGGGAATTAAATGCTCGTGCTTGCGCGTGGCGGCGATATCTTCGAAATGGTAGTGGACCGTGTGCGGGGCCATTTTTTCCACCCAATCTTGCGGATCTTCCTTTACGCAGTAAGCATGGCCGATGTCAAAATTCAGTTTCACCCAGGGCGAATTGATCCGCTGCGCAAATTGCAGATATTGGCCGAACGTTTCAATCAACAGACCCGGCTCCGGCTCAATCAGCAATTTCACTTGCAGCTTTTCGGCCAGTTCGACGCAAGGCATTAGCTCGTCGTAAAAAATCCGCGCGCCCTCGTCCCAGGTTTGCTCGGGGGTAAGTTGCCCGCCGGGCTCGGTGGTGATGCAGGGTGCGCCCAACTCGTGGGCCAATTGCAGGCTGCGCTTGGTGTGCTCGCGGCGGATGGCGCGGTAATGCGGATCGGGATCGGTCCAGCCAGGATGCCAATACGGTTGCCGTGGATCGGCCACGGCATTCATCATGAAGGCGTTGATGTTGGAAATCGTGAGCTTGTGCCGATCGAGCGCATCGCGGATCGATTTTTTTCGCTCCGGCAGCAAGCCGGCGGGCCAGGCATGCGGCACGTCGGCCAATAGCTCGATGCCGGTGTAGCCCAGGTCGGCGATGCGCGCGATCGTGTCTTCAATCGAAAAGTGCAAGTAGGCGTTGGAGCTGAAGGCAAGGCGCATGGGCCACTTGTGAAGTGCGTTTTTCGGACAATCGGATTAATATCACCAGAGCGATGAAGCGTGGTATTTTACAGACTTTATGCCATGAATCCAACCTTGACGGCCGCCTTAATTTGTTCCATAATTAAATACCAAGGGGCACGCCGATGCAATTCCGTTGGAAAGAATGGAATCTCGACCATATCGCGAATCATGGAGTGTCGCCCGCAGAGGCAGAGTTGGTTGTAAGGTCGGCACAGTCCCCATTCCCGGAAGAAATCGAAGATGAGAAAATTCTCGTATGGGGCCAAGGTTCTGGTGGCCGATATTTGCAAGTGATTTATTTGCTCGACCCGGACGGTACTGCTTTCATCATCCATGCCCGGCCCCTTAATCGACGTGAAAAACGCCGCGTTCGTAGACGGAAAAAATAATGGCTGCAAGAAAAACTATCAAAAGTTGGAATGTCCCCAAAGGATTGGTGACCATTGACGGCAAAAAGGTCTGGAAGCCTTATACGGAAATGAACGCGCGAGAATTGGCCGAAGCGACTGCCGAATTCGATCAGGAAATTGCCGAAAGTCGGTTGAGACCACTTTCGTCGGAAATGCGGCAAAGATGGAATCGGTTTAAGCGTAAACGTGGGCGGCCAATCGTTGGCAAGGGGGCGCAAGTGATTTCAGTGAGCGTGGAAAAAGGTCTGTTGACGAAAGCCGATCAGTTGGCAAAGAAACTGAAAATCAGTCGGGCAAAATTGATTTCAAAAGGATTAGAAACGGTATTGCAGCATGAATTAACAAGCAATTTGCCTGCGCAAACAAGTTCCCGTCACGAAAACGTGCGTCCGACTCGTTTTCGAGGGCGACCGCTGCGCCGCCTCGAATTGGGAAAATGACTATTGAAACAGCCGGCCTTGCGGTGGGGCGGCTTCGGCAGACGGCGTCAGGCCGAGATGGGTGTAGCCGGCGGCGGTGAGTTTGCGGCCGCGGGGAGTGCGGATCACCAGTTCGCTCCGCAACAGATACGGCTCCACTTCGTCAGACAATGTGTCGGGCGAAAGATTCAGCGTATGGGCCACCGCTTCCACGCCGACCGGGCCGCCGTGGAACACGCGGGCAATGGTTTCCAGATATTTGCGGTCTTGGCCGTCGAGGCCCAATATGTCGATGCTTTGCATTTCCAGCGCCGCCCGGGCCACGGCCATCGTAATTTGGCCATCGGCGCGGCTAATGGAATAATCGCGCACCCAGCGCAGGCGGTTGTTGGCCAAACGGGGTGTGCCGCGGCTACGGCGGGCGATTTCCTCGGCGCTGGGGTTGTCGATTTTCACCCGCAGCTTGACGGAGCTGCGGCGGACAATTTCGCTCAGTTCTTCGACCGTGTAAAAATCCAAGTGCTCGCGCAAATGGAACCGATCGCGCAGCGGAGCGGAAATCAGCCCGGTGCGGGTCGTGGCGCCAATCAGGGTGAACGGCCGCAGCGGCATATTGATGGTGCGGGCGTTCATGCCTTCGCCCAGCGTGATGTCGATGCGGAAATCTTCCATCGCCGGGTAGAGGAATTCTTCGACGGCTTTGGGGAGCCGGTGAATTTCGTCGATGAACAAAATCGAACCTTCCTCGGCATTGGACAGATAGGGCACCAAATCTTTGGGGGCCATCAAGGCCGCGCCGCTGGCGATTTGCAGGCTGGCGCCCAGCTCGCGCGGAATGCAGGTGGCAAAGGTGGTTTTGCCCAAGCCCGGCGGACCATCGAACAGAATGTGGCCCAGCGGTTCGCTCCGTTTGCGGGCAGCATCGAGCGCAATTTCCAGCCGCTCGGCGACTTCGCGCTGGCCGACCATGTCTTTCATGCGCTGCGGGCGCAGCAGGCGATCATCTTCATCGACCACGGAAAAATCCACGCCCGGCGCCACGGCATCGCCAAAGCCGACGTGTGGGCCGATCGCGCTTTTGCTGGCGGGTTTGCCTGCGGCAGCGGCGTCATCGGCGGCGGGTTTCACAATCGGCTCGCGCATGGGCTAATCAAAATTTAATAATGAGCAAGATTCTAATGTTGCGTCTGCCAGAAAGTATATCAGACGCATGTTGGATGCTTGAAGACGAAAGAGCAGGCATGGAAAGGGCAAATCGTGGCCAAGTCGCTAAATAATCTTTCTAATCTTTGATTGTTCAAAGCCAGTTGCTTGACACCGACAGAAGCGTTGATACTAATGAGGGGGCCTAAACGGAACGGGCTGAGGCGTCGCTGCGCAGATTTACGATTTTGGGCCACGCGCACAGGAGACGCCTAATGATGTCAGCTTATCGGCGAATCGGCAACTACGGTCAATTTCTACTTGGCGGTGTTCTATTTCTAGCGGGTTTGGTCTTTCTGATGGCGGCGCGGCCGGCCGGCGCGACCGATATTTGGACCGACGCCAGCGGCGACAACTCTTGGCACACCGGCGCGCCCAATGATTGGTCGACCGGCACGTTTACCGGCGGCGACAGCGTTCAATTTGACGATAGCGCTCCCGCGGGGGCTTACGTGGTGAGCATTGCGACGGGGGGAGTAAATCCCGCTATTGTGACGGTTAATAATTCAGCCAATGATTATTCGTTGGTTGGGCCGGGCTTTATTGGCAATGCGTTTGGCGCTGCGTTGACGAAGACAGGCAGTGGAATGTTGACCATTGCCAATTCGGCGGCGAACACCTACGGCGGAGGCACCGTGGTTCAAGGGGGCCTTCTGCAATTGGATTTGACCAACCTGGCGACGCACGCCAATTTGCTGAGCTCTAGTTCTGGCTTGGTGATGCAAGGCGGCGCTTTTGCGGTGACCAGCGCTGCAACGGGAGCCAGTTCGCAAACTGTCAATGGAACCGTGATCAGCGCTGGCGATTCCTCTATTCGCACCGGCAATACTGCGGCGGGCGCGGGCAACACCACCAGCTTGGCACTCGGCGCGCTATCGCGGAGCGCTGGGGCCACGGTCGATTTCAACAATCTTGGCGGACCCATTACCACCACAACGGGCAACACTCCGGCTGGCATCATCGGTGGCTGGGCCACGGTCAACAATGACGATTGGGCCACGGCCAGCGGCGCTGGGCCAATTTTCACGATTCAAGCGCTGGCGGCCGGTAGTTACACGGCCGATGCCTGGGCCAGCGGCAACAACACCGACGTCACCGGGGACAGCGTGCAGGCCCAAGATTCCACGACGAACAGCTTGCGGTTCAATCAAAACGCCAGCAGCACCGTGGGTTTATCCAGCGCCAATGGATCGACATTTAACACGATCCAAAGCGGCGGAATTTTAGTCGGCAGCGCGAACGTGAACACGCAGGCGGTTCCAAATTACACGATTGCCGGCGGAAATTTGACTTCCGGCACGAGCGATTTAATTGTGAATCAGCGCGGCGTCGGTTCGCTGACAATTAGTTCCACGATTGTCGACCGTGGGGCCAACCCAATCAGTTTAACTAAATCGGGTTTCGGTTTATTGGTTCTCAGTGGAGCCAATACTTATACCGCCGGCACGCAGGTCAATTCAGGGACGCTGGCCGTACAAAATACGTCTGGCTCGGGCACCGGTTTTGGAAATGTGAATGTGGCAGGGGGTGCAACGCTAGCCGGCGGCACCTTTCACACGGGCGTCAGCCAAGGCATCATTGGCACGCCTTCCAACCAAGTAAGCGTGACGATTGCCAGCGGCGGAACCTTATCGCCCAGCGGGCCAGTTGCCAGCGGTGGCACAATCACTTCCGGCGGACCGAACAATTTGGTCGTCAACGGCAATCTGACGCTCTCGGACAATTCCAACCTTGCGTACGTTCTTTCCAACAGTAGCACCGCCGCAGGCCCAGCCAACGGCAATGATTTGCTGACGGTCACCGGCACAGTCGCTTTGGGCAATGCGGTCAGTTTATCTCCCAATGCAGATTTTTCGTACGGTTCGGGGAATTACACGCTGATCAATGGGTATTCCACCGCGAACAACACAGGCAATTTGGCTAGTTGGATATTGAATGGCTATGCCACCGCGGTGCCGGTGGGCTCGCCTGCTCCCACGTTTTCGCAAACCGCGGGCAGCATTGTCTTGAACATTCCCAGCCCCGTGGTGAATAACAATCCGCCGCCGCATTTAACGCCGAACAATCCGAATGTGGATTTCCCTGGCTTTACCGGCGGCGGTGTGCCGCCGCAGGAGCCGCCCGCTTCGCCGAGCACTCCCAAGCCCACGCAGCATTTTGTGGGCTGCAACGAAGATGTGAAGAATCTATCGGGCGCCGCAGAAAATACTATTAACATTGTGTTGAAAGGCAACTGGACCGGCCCGGGCGTTTTGCAGAACAACTATCCGACGTTCGGTGTGGGAAATACGAATTTTTCCACAGCGTTTAATGCCACGACGAATCAAACCACGCTGACAATTTCGTCGAAAAACGGCAAAACTGTTCCGGCGGGAAGAGTGGCGCACGTGGGTTACTCGCTGCTCAACGGCGCCGGCACAACGGGCGAAGGAGGCAGCGCGGAAACGGCGGCGAAATATTGGGGCGCGCCGCGGACCAACGGCAATTTGCCCACGAATCCGAATTTCCGCTTGCCGGCGCCCACGTTCTTCATCGATAATTTGAGTCCGGGCAATCCGACTTTTGGCCCGAACACGCAATTCCTGATTTTGTACAGCACCATCGAGCTGGGCAACCAGAACGTCGGGGGTGAATGGTCGGAGCTGCAAGTACCCAACGGTTCCAACATTCAAGTTGGCATCGGCAATAACGACACGGCCGGAGATGGGCCGATGTTCAGCTTCGATACCAAGTTCTTCCTCTCGGACACACAGATTCCGCTGGACGATTTGAACAACGTGTACGAGCCGCCCACGGGAAGCAACTTCCAGCCGTTGCCGGGCTTGCCCGACGGCACTTCAATTGCTGCGGGAAGCAGCGCAGAATCTAGCCCGATTCTGGTGCCGCTGCCGGAGCCGAGCGCGGCGGTGTTATTGACCGCGGCAAGTGGGCTGGCCTTCCTTTGGCGATCACGGCGCAAAGCAGACAAGCTATAGAAGCTTCAGCAGTTGAACCTTGTGATAGATGCCGTAGGCAGTTCGTTTAGCGGCCGACGGATTATCTTGGGCAATGTAATCGTGGATTTCGCGCAGCCACCGCTCGGCTTCGTGCGTCCAATTTATTTGCCCCAACGGTCCATCCTCCGTTTCATTTCATCGTCGCCGAGCGTACGGCCCTGCTCCGAATCTTCCAAGCCGCATTCAATCATGCGGGCCATGGTCAATTCGCGGAAAATTTCGTCGTAGGAACTATCGTCGGGTTGCTCGGCGATAATGCGGCTCATGGTTTCTTTGGTGGTGGATATGGACGTTAATGCCTTATTAGGCAGTGATGATCTAAGCCGCCAACTGGTGCTGATGCAGTAATTCCAAGCATAGCGAACGAATCGCAACCAATTCGCGCTGGAATTCTTGTTGAGCCTGGTCGCCGGGTAAGGCATCGATCAAATCTTGCAGTTGAACGCCGTGCCCCATGATTTGGTCGGCGGTTTTGTCGCGCAGGGTCTTTCGCACATGCAAGCAGTTATCGGCATTGTAAAACAGCCGCAGCGCATTGGATGGACTTAGCTCGCCGCTATCTAACGATTCCACGATGCCCAGATTCAGCAGCGCAAACATGGCCAGTTGTCCTTCGAGTTGCTGTTCGCCGGATAAAAACTTGGCCAGATCAATTGCTTTCATCGGTAACATCCCGTGGAAGAAACTTAACGCCGGCAACTTGACCGGATTGGTGCTCGAAAAAATGGACTTCTCCAGTGGTGCCGCCTTTGATGACTTTCTGCCATTTGCCTTTCGCTAATTGGCGTAAATGCTGCAATAGTTGCTTGTTCGCAACTGGGTACTTCAAGGTTCGGCCGCGCGACGGCGCCCAGTTTTGCGGCACCGATCCCGAAGCGTAAATATTACGGTAAACACGCAGTGGCATTCCATTATACCTTAACGGCGGTCGGCAGACTGTCTCGATGAAAATAGCCAGCTAACCTTGTCGATTGACAATCACGGAATTGATTTAACTCGACAATGGGCAAAATGGTTGGCGTCGCCGAAAACCCATTCCAGCGCGCTTCGCGATGTCGACCGCCGCCGCCGAGGAAGAGCAGCCAAAACAGAATCAGCGCAATGATGATGGCTGCAATCGCCACGGCCACGCCAATTTTTTTGTACGACACCGGGGCCTGCCCGGAGCATTTGCCCGTTTGCCCATTGCACAAAAAGCGGAACACCTGGTCGCGGTAGCGATAGGCCATGATCCACACGGGCAGCAGCATAGGGTGGCTGTCGAGATTGGTAATCCGCACATTCACGTGCATGTTGCGGCATTTGCCCGTCACGTATTGCTGACAGGCGTCGGATTCGCCAGCTTCCAAACCCTGACGGGCCAGCGGCCGGGCGTATTTGCGCGGCACGGTGAATCGCTCGTAAATGGCATTTTTCAAATCACCGGCATTGGGGGCCGCGGCGGCCGACAGATCGAACGGGCACAGCGCGGCGGTTTCCGCTCCCGTAAGCGCGCCGCTGGCGCCGACAAGCAAGCCGGAATATTCCCCTTCGTGCTGGCCGGCGACCGGATACCAACTGGCTCGCGCGCCCGCCGGCGTGTGGCTGCTGTCGGCGGCCCAATTGGTATGCGTTTGGGCATCGAACACCCAATAGGGAATGTAGACCGCCGTCATTTTGACGATGGCGGCCTGCTGAGCCAAATCGCCGGGACGCCAAAAGCCTTGGCCCAACCACTGGCGCATGTTGGCCACGGCCTGATCGCGCGAAATGCTGAAAGGGACCACGGCGTCGGGAGCAATTTCTTTGGCGTCGGGCTTTTTTTCGAGCTGCTCGGAACCGCAGAAGGGGCAGCGGAGCGTTTGGGCGCTGGCATCGTAACTCATCGAAGCGCCGCAACCGCGGCAAGCGAAATTGCAGGTGGTTTGATGGGTGGCAGGGGTGTTGTTCGTGGTCGGTGGTCGGTGATCGGTGGCCGGGGAGGCAACGACGGCGTCATTTCCCCTCACCCCATCCCCTCCCCCCGGGGGAGAGGGAGTTTGTGAGGCGGCACCGACTGGCACTGCCCCGACTGATACTGCCCCGACTGGCACAGTCGGGCTATTTTCGGCGGACGATGTGGCGGCGTTGGAATTGCCCGTGGGCGCTTCGGTGCCGCAGTTGGGGCAGAATAAATCTTCCTCGTCCAAGAGTGCGCCGCAAACAGTGCATTTGAGGAGAATGTCGGGCATAGGAGTTAGCAAAGAGAAATTTAACCACGGAGACACGGAGCAGTTTTGAACCGCGGAGACGCTGAGACGCAGAGAAAACATTCTCATTTATCAAGAAGCCAAGAAATCAGAAATCGGCAGCGAGATCGCATTATCCATTCCTGGGTTCCAGGCTTCCTAATAAGAATTTATTCTCCGTGTCTCCGTGTCTCTGTGGTAAAAATCCGGTTCATCGGTGCGATGCCAGCCACCACAAAATAACCGCCACCACAAGGCCAATGGCCACCGCCACGCCAATGCGAATTTGCGAATACGGTTTGTCGCCGGTCGTTTTGCCGGTTTGGCCGTTCAGTAGGAAACGATACAGCTTGTCCCCGTAGCGATACGAAAGCAAATACACGGGCAGTAAAATTAAATCGGAATTGACGTCGCTGAAATCGCAATTGACCAACACCTGCGAGTGGGTATCGCCGGGGAGAAAATTTTCCACGTTCCGCTGTTCCCAGTGCAAAAATTCCTGTTGGCACTGGGGTAGCGCTGCGTCGCGCCGGACACTGTATTCTTCGCTCAGCCAGCCGGCTAAGAAATAGGGCTGGTAGCGTTTGAGCGCCGCCAAGCGAAACGGCTTGATGCGCTCTGCATCGGCTTGCGGCAAGCCCTTGCTGCCGGAGACCAGGTAGCCGCTGTAATAATTGTGGTGCTGGCCGGCGAGACTCCACCATTCGGTTTCGGTGACAGTACGGGTTTGGGTTACCGGCTTGCCATTGATGATGGTGGTGTACGTTTCGGTGCGATACCAGTGCTCGCCAATTTGCGCCGACCACTGGCTTTGGGCGAGCATGGAAAACGACCAGAACGGCAAATACACGCCGCGAAGTTTTTCTTCGATTTTGGCGGTGCTTAAATCGCCGGGACGAAACATGCCGCTTTCGCGCAGCCAGGCGCGGAACTTTTCCAGCGCTTGCTGCGGCGTGATGGCAAAGCCGATGATAAATTCCGGTGGTTGCCGGCCGGTTTGCTCATCGGTGCTTTCGACCACCATGTTGGAATCGCAAAACGGGCAGGTGATGCTGCGCTGATCGGCGGCCAACGTGAGCTTGGCCCCGCAATTTTTGCATTCGACCGTGCGGGTTACCGGCGCAATGGGTTGGGTTTGTTCGGCCACCGGCTGCGGCGCGCCGCACACGTTGCAAAATTTATCGCCCAATTCCACCGGCGAGCCGCAATTGGCGCAGGCGTGCCCTTGCGGGGCGGCCGTGTGAGCAAGTTCGGCAGTGGCAGCAGGAGTGGGCATGTTAATTGAATTCAGCCGGATGAATTAACCACAGAGGACACTGAGGAACGCAGAGGCGGCAGATTTTATGAGGAAGCCAGGAAACCAGGAAAATGAAAAAATATGAACAGACAAATACAATTGGTTTGAATGTATTTCCGATGGCTTTTTCCTGTATTCCTCAATTCCAGGTTTCCTAATCATTCTCTGCGTCCCTCCGCGTCCTCTGCGGTAAATAATTCGTATCACTTCTTGTGGCTATTCTGATAAATCGCTTGCAGCATTTCTTCCACGGTTTTGGGCTTCTTTTTGGTTTCCAGGGCAGTCTCAATCAAGCGGCGGGCATCGTGCTCGCTGTGGCCCAGGGAACGCAGAGCGTCGAAGGTTTCGCGCAGGATGTCGCGGTCGGCTTCCGTTTCCGGTGCGCGCGGCTCGTCGCGGGCCACCATCAGGGCGAATTTGGGCATTTTGCGGCGCAGCTTGGCCACCATGCGCTCCGCCGTGGCGGGACCGATGCCTGGCAGGCCGGAAAGCGATTTCACATCTTGCTCTTCAATGGCGGTGGCCACTTCGCGCACCGGTCGGACCATCGCCCGGAGGGCTTTTTTTACGCCCACGCCGTCCACTTCACACACCAGGTCAAAAAATTCGCGTTCCACTTCGGTGAGAAAGCCGATCAACCGCGGGGTCATGCGGCCGCCCATGGCATTGCCTTCCAAGTATTCGATGGTGTGCAGGCTGATATCGTGATCGACCTGCGATTGCAGCCGCCGCCGGGCGAACTCGGGAATCAGCACTTCGTATTGGAACGCGCCGACTTGCAGCGTGAGCGATTCGACATCCACACGCAGCAGGCGGCCAGAAATGTTTGTGATCACGGGGTAACGGAGAGAGGGGTGAGTAGGTGAGTGGTGATTCGCTTGCGGCTTAGCACAGCGCGACCACCGGTCGCGGCTTTATAATCGGCTTGCGGGTTGTTCGTTCGCCAAGGCGGATTCTTGCTCTCGCCGACCAAGATAATAATGACACACCGCCACCGCCAGGGCATCGGCCACGTCGGGCGGGTCGGGCAGCTCGTCCAGCCGCAATTCTCGCTGGATGGCCAATTGCATTTGTTCTTTGGAGGCCCGACCGTTGCCCGTCAGAATTCGCTTAATTTGCGTGGATGGGTAATGGATGACAGCAATTCCAGCCTGGGCGGCGGCCAGGCAGATGACTCCGCGGGCATGGCCCATCAAAATGCTGGTGCGCGGATGGGCCACGTGAGAATAAAGCTGCTCCAGAGCCATGACGCCGGGCTTAAGTGTGGCGATACAGTCGGCCACGCCAGCATGAATTTCGGCCAAACGATCTTCCAGCGATTGCTTGGCGTTGCCGCGAATGACGCCGGCTTCGATAACCCGCGGCTGCTTGGGATTTTTTTCGTTGCGTTCCAAAACGCCGTAGCCGGTGATGTTGAGGCCCGGATCGATGCCGAGAATGCGGGTAGGAAATGGGGAATGGGGAATGGGGAATGGGGAGTGCGGAGCGGGCGATGGACAGGGGGCGGACGTTTTAGCCGCCGGGCTTGCCCGACGCTTGCGGTTGAGCATGACTGTTCCGTTACGCTCGGTTCCACTCGGTGCCGCCGGGGCGGTCTTCCAACGTGATGCCCAACTCCGTGAGTCGGTTGCGAATTAAATCGCCGGTGGCGAAATCTTTGTTCTTGCGGGCAGCGGCGCGGGCATCGATCAGCAATTTCATGAGTGAATCGGTTTGCGCACTGGCCGCAGCCGCCGCTGCCGCAGCCGGCTCGGCCAGCTTGCCGGCGGTTTGCAGCTCGGTGACAAGCTTCACCAGCGAAGCAACAAGCGCCCCATCATCGCCGGCGGATTTTTGCTCGACCGGCTTACGAAACAAACCGAGGATCGCGGCGAGCTCTTTGAGGACCGTGGCGCCTTTTTCCAGCGCGGCCACTTTGGCGGCGTCGGGCTGGCCGGCTTCCAGTTTTTCCGCAGCAACATATTTATTGAGTGCCGTGAGCAGCTCAAACAACACGGCAGTGCCGGCGCCGGTGTTGAAATCGTCGTCCATGGCTTCGAGAAATTTTTGGCGGAGTGCGGCCACCTCGGTCAACAAAGAATTGCCCGTGGGGTTGAATTCCCCGGCAGCACGAGTCGTGGCCGATTGCAGGCTGTAAAAATTGCGGCCGGTAATGCGCTCCAGCAGCTTGAAGAAGCGGTAAAAACTCTCCAAATTTTGCGCTTTGCCTTGCAGCAACTCTTCGCTGTATTGGATGGGGCTGCGGTAATGCGTGGAGAGCAAAAAGAAGCGGATGGTTTCCGGCTGGTGGCGCGAAAGCAGATCGCGAAAAGCGCTGGCGCCGGTCGATTTGCTGATTTTGCCTGTTTGCTGCGACGACAAATCGCCGGCTTGGGGATTGGCGGTGGCACTTGCTGCACTTGCACTGCTCGGCAACCCAGCAGTGGCGCCTGCGGGATTTTGGGTGCGGGTGTTGCGGCCGCCGATTTTGCCGGTTTCGGCGGCGGCTTGCATCAAGCCGTTGTGCAGCCAGTATTTGGCTTGCGGCTTGCCGTTGGCGCATTCGCTTTGGGCAATTTCGTTTTCGTGATGGGGAAAAATCAAATCGAGTCCGCCGCCGTGAATGTCGAACGTTTCGCCTAAAATGCGGTGGCTCATGGCGGAGCACTCGATGTGCCAGCCCGGGCGGCCTTTACCCCAAGGGCTCTCCCACGCGGGCTCGCCTGGCTTGGCGCTTTTCCACAGGGCGAAATCGCCGGGAGAGCGTTTACGCTCCCACATATCCCCGCCTTCGCCTTGCAAGCTTTCGGCCGTGCGGCGGCTGAGCTTGCCGTAACCGGAATCTTTCGCCACTTCGAAATAGACATCGCCTTCCGACTCGTAGGCGAAGCCCTTGTCGATCAGCGATTGGGTGAAGCGAATAATTTCGTCGATGTTGTCCGTGGCTTTGGGGAAGTGATCGATGGTGTCCACGCCCAGCGCGTCCAAATTGTGCAAATAATCGGCCGTCATTTCCTCGGCCAGTTTGGCCATGGTCATGTTGCGGGCGGTCGATTCCTTGATCAGCTTGTCGTCGACATCGGTCACATTCACGACCCAAGTGACTTTGTATCCCAGGTAAACCAAGTAGCGCTTAATGGCGTCGAAAATGACCGGCCCCACCATGTGCCCAATGTGGCTGGGTTTGTAAACCGTGGGTCCGCACAAATACATGCCGACTTGCCCGGGCTTGACCGGAACGAACGGTTCCTTGGTGCGGCTGAGGGTGCTGTACACGCGCAGCTTGCTGGGCGATAAATTTGTGGCGGCGGTCGGCAGACGTGATGTGGCGGTAGACATGGCAGTGGTCGGTGGTGATCAGTTAATAGCCGGCGGCTCACAGCCGCCGGAGGAAGTGATGTTGTGTGTTGATCTTACTCCGAAGGCAGACGTGCCTGTGGCTATTGATTTACATTTTTTACTGTGTGCGCGACCAACGGTCGCGGCTTTATTCAATTTCCGGCGGGACGGTTCGTTCCAGCAGAGCTACACATTGGGCGGCGAGGGCTTCGCCGTGGCCGACGGCATCGACTCCTTCGCCGGTTTTGGCTTTCATGCCGACATCGTGGGCGGGAATTTCCAGCAGCTCGGCAATTCTCATCCGCATGGCGGCTTTGTGATGCCCCAATTTTGGCCGCTGGAGGAAAACAATGCAATCGACGTTTACAATCCGCCAATCGAGTGCCCGCAATCGCTCGCACACAATGCTTAGCATGCTGGCGGAATCGCGGCCCTTATGAGCCGGATCGGTATCGGGAAACAATTCGCCAATATCGCCCAGCGAGGCGGCGCCTAGCAGGGCATCAATGACGGCGTGCAGCAAAGCATCGGCATCGCTATGGCCCACCGCCGCTTGATCGTGCGGAATGGACACGCCTCCCAAACGCAACGGCCCGCCCGGTTCCAGGCGGTGCGTGTCGTGTCCAATGCCGATGCGGAGGTTGGTGGCGATCGCGCTCATTTTCGCCGGAATTATAGTCGACAGGCGAAAGCCCGACAACGCAGGCTGACGCATGCGTCTAGTTGAATTAACGGCGAGGTCCGTGTAAGCGGACATCCAAAACCGTTACGATTCGATCTTTTGCTGAGACGCTGAACAGAACGGTCAGCGGATGCTAGATTGCCACGCGCCGATCTTTTGAGCGCGACTCTCCCAGTTCACGAGGAGGAATTGCTTAGCGCAGTTTCCAACATTCGGCACGCTTGCGTAATTGCTTTGCGCGTGTCAGCCGGGCATCCAGCCATGCTTGGGCCAATCGAGCCTCAGCCTGTTTGGCCCAAACAACGGTATAGCTCATAGTTTAGAAAGCCGTTGTAGAAGTTCTTCGGTAGTAATGCCACCATTTTGCTTGCTCAGTTCTTCCACTTCTTCGTCGGTCCACAATAACTTGGCCTGCGCGTAAGCCTCGCGATCGTGCTCGGCGGCGGGTACGAAGTAGCCAAGCGTATGGCCGGAAGGATCGCAAAGTTGCACCTGGGCGTGAGCCTGCGCCAATTGCCCGGCAACGGCGGTATCGAGAACAATTTTATCCATCGCGTCAAACCCTCCAAAGAAAGATCACGCTCTATTTTACAACTCGCCGTGGGCCGATGTAAAACGGTAATTCAGAACAAAACGACTTTCCGCCAGCGGGCCGGACGCCTATAATCCTCGCGCCATGAGTGTCATTGAAATTGCCGGCCTGGCGAAAACGTATCGCGTGTACCAAAAGCGCGAAGGGTTGTGGGCTTCCATTCGTGGGCTGTGGCATCGGCAATATCGCGAAGTGCAGGCGGTGGCGGGAATTGATCTGAAGGTGGAGCAGGGGGAGTTCGTCGCCTTTTTGGGACCCAACGGAGCCGGCAAAACCACCACGCTGAAATTGCTCTCCGGCGTCATCACGCCGACGGCCGGCTTGGCCACCGTGATGGGCTACGTGCCGTGGAAGCGCGAGAACGCATATCGCCGCCGGTTCGCGCTGGTGATGGGGCAGAAAAATCAATTGTGGTGGGATTTGCCGGCCCAAGAATCGTTCCGGCTGCATCAGGAAATTTACCGGATTGAGCCGGCGCAGTTCGAACGCCGTCGGGATGAGCTGGTCGATTTGCTTTCCGTGCGGCAGTTGTTGGGGCAGCCGGTGCGCGAGCTGTCGTTGGGCGAGCGGATGAAAATGGAATTGATTGCGGCGCTGTTGCACTCGCCGGAGGTGTTGTTTTTGGACGAGCCCACCATCGGGCTGGACGTGGTTGCGCAGCACAACATTCAAATCTTTTTGCGGCATTACCAGCAGGCGCGAAAAATCACGATTTTACTGACCAGCCATTACATGAAAGACGTGGCTGCGCTGTGCCGGCGGGTGGTGGTGATTACGCTCGGTAAAATCATGTACGACGGCTCGCTGGCCGGCATTATCGACCGGTTCAGCAAGCACAAAGTGGTTTCGCTGCAATTGGCCGAGGAAAACATGAATGGCCCGTGGAACCGCTACGGCGAAGTGATCGAACAAAAAATGCCAACCGTGCGGCTGCGGATTGCCCGCGATGTCATTCCGGAAACGCTGGCCGCGATTTTGGCCAATCATCAAATTGAAGACGTGAGCGTGGAAGACCCGCCGCTGGAACAGGTGATTGCCGATTTGTTTTCGCAGGCATCGTCGCAGGCGGGAAAGCAAATGGAGCAGTTAGCGGTTAGCGATTAGCCTCGAATCGCTCCGCTGGCGCGTCGCGGCTAAACCGCAAGCGACGTGTCATACGTTCACGTCACATTTATTTCATGTGATTGTCATGTCTACCGCACTCGAAACGCCACATTTTCCGCGCTCCCCATTTTCGGCCAGCGTGCGCACCTGGTGGACCATGCTGCGGATTTCGCTGGAGGAGCGGCTGGTCTATCGCGGCGATTTCATGCTTGGCACGCTGATGCGGTTTTTGCCGCTGGTGACGCAAATTTTTTTGTGGACGGCGGTGTTTAGCGCCATCAGCGGAAAAGTCCTGGTCGGATACACGCTGAACGAAATGATCGCCTACTTGTTGCTGACGAATGTCAGCCGGGCGTTTTCCAGCATGCCGGCGCTGGCCAGCGGCATTTCGCGCAGCATTTTGGACGGCTCGATTAAAAAATATTTAATTCAACCGGTCGACATGGTCGGGTTTTTGTTGATCACGCGCGTGGCCCATAAGTTGGTGTATTACACGGTGGCGACAATTCCTTTCGCGCTGGTGTTTTTTGTGTGCCAGGGATTTTTCACCAGCGGCTGGCCGGCGCCGCAAATTTTGGCGGCGTTTGTGCTGTCGTTGGTGCTGGCGTTTGTGCTGGGATTTTTTTTTGAAGCGTGCTTGGGGATGATCGGCTTCTGGTTTTTGGAAGTGAACTCGCTGCTGTTTGTGTACATGCTGTTCAATTATTTTTTGAGCGGCCAAATGTTTCCCTTGGAATTGCTCGACAAAATCATGCTGCCGGGCGCCGTTTCCTTGGGCGCGCTGGTCCGGCTGCTGCCGCTGCAATATCTGTGTTATTTTCCGTGTGCAGTATTCTTAGGAAAAATTACCGGCGCCGCGCTGATCCGCGGACTGCTGGTGGAATTAGGCTGGGTGGCGTTTTTTGTGTTTGCCTCGCGGTGGTTGTTCAACCGCGGCGTGCGGCGGTATTCGGCGTTCGGGGGCTGAGGGGAATTTGTAATGAGTCATTACTCAAACGGCATTTGACAGGAAAGGTTGATGCATTCCGCCGAAGGCGTTCTCAACAGTCCAGCAAGTAACTTGAGTTAAATTCGTTGCCGAGACATTACGCCGAAGGCGTTTAACTCCATAGCCCAGGGTCGCCGCTGCGGCGCACCCTGGGAAAAGAATTCGTACCAACCACACGAACCCCAACGGGGTTCCACATGACTAACCGCCGATGCCGCAATCTCTCGTCCAAATTTACGTGCACATTGTATTTTCGACGAAAGATCGGCGTCCGTTTCTTCAAAACAAAGAAATCCGCGGTCGACTTCACGGATATTTACTTGGCATCTGTGCGAACCAGCAGTCGCCGTCGCTGCGCGTTGGCGGCATCGAAGATCACGTTCACATTCTGTGTCGGTTGGGGAAAACAGTCGACGTTTCGACGTTGATCCGTGAGCTGAAGCGGGATTCGTCAAAATGGATTAAGGATTTACGGCCACAACTTCAAGAATTTGGCTGGCAAAACGGCTATGGCGCATTTTTCCGTCAGTCCGGCGCATGTCGAAGCATTGACACAGTACATTATTAACCAAGAAGAACACCATCGGCAGGAATCGTTTCAAGATGAATTTCGGCGATTGTGTAAACTGTATGAAGTGGAGATTGATGAACGATATGTGTGGGATTGAACAATAAAATGTGGAACCCTGTTGGGGTTCGTTGGATTTTTTGATCAAGTTACCCAGGGTGCGCTATCGCGACCCTGGACTATGGAGTTAAACGCCTTCGGCGTTAATACCCATGGGAGATTCAACCACCCAAGCAGAACAGGTCAAACGCCCCCGCTGGCGGCTGCGGTTTGGATTGCGCACGCTGCTGATTACGGTAACGCTGATTTGCGTTTTACTCGGTTCGGCAATGCTTTGGTATCGCGCCCAGGAGGCGGAATATCAACGGGAAGGGCAGGCAGCCCCACGACTTTCGCAATACGGCTGGATAACTTGGAAACAGAAAATGCCCGGGTGGCTCAAATGGGCTGGTGATCCAACAGCATTTATACGGGTCACGGCGATCGAATTCCGTCAAAGCGTTCAGGCCTCTGAAATTTCAGAGCTATTTGAATATCTGCCAGCGATTGAATCGATTTCATTTTTTGCCGATCCACAACAATTCGACGAGGCGATGATTCAAAAGTTGTCTGAATTGAAAGCCTTGAAAGAAATTGTCTTTTGGAGCGTGCGAGAACCCAACGATAAAGACATTGATTATGCAGTTTACCACCCGCCGGTATCGAATAAACCTTTTCAGACGTTGCGAGAGCGATTGCCGAATGTAAATGTGCACTCGCGGCTACCATTTTAACCGATTTGACATGCAGCGTGCTTCCTACTACCGCGTGTTTCTCACGTTTGCCCGTAATAGTTTGGTACGGAACATGACGTTTCGCGCCAACTTCATCATCGAGTGCATTTCCAGCATCAGTTGGATGCTGATGAACTTGGGCTTTTACGTGCTGTTGTATCAGTTTACGAAGGCGATTGCCGGGTGGGGGCATTATCAGTTTTTTGTGTTCCTGGCCACGACCCTGTTTGTCAACAGTTTGGTGGAAGCGTTTTTCATGCCCAATGCCGAGGAGTTCAGTGAGTTGGTGCGGACCGGCGGGCTCGATTTTGCATTGCTCAAGCCGATCGACACGCAGTTTTTAATTTCGCTGACGAAAGTCGATTGGTCCAGCTTTGCTAATTTCGCCCTGGCCATTGGGCTGCTGTGCTATGCCATGGTGAAGCTAGATTACACGCCGACGCCGTGGGCTGCCGTGTTGTATCCGTTCTACGTGTTGTGCGGCGTGCTGATTTTGTACAGCCTGATGATTGTGCTGGCCGCCACCAGCGTGTGGTTGGGGCGCAACCAAACGCTGTACGATTTTTGGTTTTACATCACCAATTTTTCGCGCTATCCGATGGAAATTTATGTTGGGCCGCTGGGCAGTCCGCTGCGGATGCTGTTCACGTTTGTCATTCCCGTGCTGGTGGTGGTGAATGTGCCGGCCCGATTGATGGCAATGCCCATGGAGCCGCAATACTGGTATTTAGCGCTCTTTGCGTTGGCGGCAACGGCGGCCAGCATTGTAGCCAGCCGGTGGATCTTTTTACGCTCGCTGGAAGCATACCGCAGTGCCAGCAGCTAGCGGGCGCAGATGACAATGACCAATGACCAAATCCCAATGACCAATGAGGTTACAGTAAGCCGCCCACAAGATTGGTCAATCGTGCTTGGTCATTGGTCATTTCTTCCTGCGGAACTTTGCCCCCAGTGCCGGGTTTGATCTGATAGCCGCCAGTGTGCGTTATGAGCGGCAAATTACCTCCCGGGCGTGAGGAGAGCTTCTCCATGTTTCAGGCGAAGAGTGTGAGGGTCTGTGCTTTGGGCTTGCCGCGCGTGATTTCGTTGGCGGCCATTGTTGGGTGTTTGTTGCTGCTTTCAAATTCTGTAGTGCACGCCCAGGATGGCGGCCGGGCACGGGACGGCGCGGACCGGCGGGCCGATGGATTTGATCGGCAAGCATGGAGAGAATTCGATCAATTGCTTGGCGATCGCGTGGCTGATCGGCGCGATGGCCCACCGCGCGGTGGTTTCGGCGGCGGTAGCGGTGGATTTGGTGGTGGTCAGGGACCGCGCGCCATGGGCGGCGGCGGAGGTTTCGGAAGCGGCTTTGGGCGTGGAATGAATGCCGGTGGCGGTTTTGGCAGTGGTGGATTTGGCGGCAGTAGTTTCGGCGGCAGTGGTTTCGGTGGCGGTGGTGGATTTGGCGCCAGTGCAGCACGAGGTGGTTTTAGCGGCGGCTTTGCGCGCGACGGATTTAATTTCGGCGGTGGCCATTTCGGACCGCCATGGGCAGGCGCCGATCGATACTCTGCTATGTATCATCGTCAGGCTGCTTCGACAAACCATCGTCGCAATTCAATGACGGCCGCCGGCAAGCACGGCAAAAAAGGCCATCACAAACATCACAAGCACGGCAAGAAAAAACACAAGGGCAACGCTGCTCATCGGGCGCGTGCCAATGCCATGGCCCGCAATGCTCACCGTGGTCCCGCTTGGATGGCCCGCAATGGTAATCCCCGTGCCGGCGCGCGCGATTTTGGTCGCCGTGGTCCGCCGGCTTTCGCCTGGAATAATTGGCGCGGTGGTCCACAAGGATTTCAACGGGGCGGTCCACCGGCCATGGCGGGACGGGATGGCCAGCGCGGCTGGGGTGGTTTTGCCTGGCAGCGAGATGAACGAGATGGAGCCTTTGGTCGCGATGGCATGATGGGCCGCGGTGGTTTTGGCGGCGGCGGCTTTGGCCCACTGGCGCGCAACGACGCTGCTGGTGGCCGCAATGCTGGTGCGCCGCCGAGGAATGATCGCGCCACGGCTCGCAACGATCGGGCGGATGGAAATCGCCCTGATGTTGAATCTCGGCTGGATAACATCGAGCGCCGGCTGGATGCACTGATGAAGCTTATCAGCCAGGAGCACGACCAGCAGCCGCGACGCTAAGCCGTAAACGGTAATTGTCCCGCTGCCCGTGAGCGCTGCATCGTTCGCACGGCAGCCATCTGCAACTTCGATAACTTTGGCCTGTGTGTGTCAGCCCGGTACGCCAGGCCGAACAGACCCCGGTGGAAGCCTTCGCTGGAATCCACCGGGGTCGCTTGGTTTTTTGTAGGCCGTGTTTTGTTAGCTGCAAAGTCGGAGTAGAATGAGCGAGCACTTCGTCTCCAATAAATCCGCTTTGCCAACGAATAACGGGATATGCTTGCAATTCAATGCCAGGAGCCGTTGCCATGAAATTGTATGTTCCCGTGATGATGATTGTTGTCGGTGGGTTGCTCATTCTCGGCCCTATTGCCGCACACGAATGCTCCCAAGAACGCAGTCGGGATCAGGTCGCCGAGTTCTACTTCCACAATAGCAACGCGGCTGTCTTGCCCGAGGCCATGCAGTCGAACTATGGCGCTTATGATTTTGTCTGTTTGATTGTGGGTGTCGGCACGCTCGGCCTGGGAATCATCTCGGCTGGCGTAGATTACTTCGGAATCGCTGCGGCAATTCGGGAAATAATAGCGCAAAGGTAATTGCCCTGTCGGGCTGCGCACGGTTAAGACATTACCGGGTTCTAGGTAAGTAGGCGCGGGGCGGCAGACTTGCTATATTCTGCTTTTCCGTTTTCTCTCACATGGAGGAGTGGTTATGGCGAAACGCAGACCGCTAAAGAAGTTGGTACAGCGTGTTCGGGCCGGAGTGAAGAAGCGCCGCGCCAAGCGTGTAACCCGAAGAACGGCTCGACAAGCTGGGCGACAAGCCGCTCGCCAGATGTAGTTGAGTAAGCGACCCCTTCGGTTGCCCGTGAGCGAGCTTTACTCAAGCGCATTCTGCTCGCCCGGTTGGTCGATGTGTTTGCGCAAGCTTTAACTACTGATTGCAGGAAATACTATGGCCGTCCCTAAGCGACGACAATCGAACCAAAAAACCCGCAGCCGCCG